>JALHML010000032.1 GCA_022844065.1 Minisyncoccota bacterium
CGCTTCGAATCGGCGCAGGACAATGCCGGCTCCGCATACAGCGAGCCCAGCTTGCGCTTGAAAGTAGCGGCGGCCTTTTTGCAAAACACTGTGGAGCAAGGCTTCATAGCCGTGTTAGGAAATCTGGCGCTGGCCACCGTCCCCGGGCCGGAGGCGCTGGCCTTTCTACCAGCGGCCATGATTCTTTTCAGCCTCGGACGAATTACTTTCCTCCGCGGCTACCACCGCGGCGCAGGAGGACGGGCTTTTGGAGTGGCTACTACGGCGATACCGATTATTTGCGGCTATGTCTGGTCACTGGTGGATATTGGTCGCAACTCCCTGTGAGCATCCCGTAAAATCGTCAAGGCCGATTGCAAAAACAAACCGGATATCACCATGGCCACAACCAGATCAGGCCAGGGACTCTTAAGCCAGGCCACCAGGCCGGCCGCGATTACCACGGCAAAATTGCCGATGGCGTCGTTTCGCGAGAACAGCCACACAGCTTTCACATTGGAATCACCCTGACGATGGGGAACCAGAACAAAAGCGGCCCCTACGTTCACGGCCAGCGCGATCAGGCCGAGAACGCCCATCAATTCGGGTTCGGGAATCCGGGCGGTGACGAAACGATGAATGGTCGAGCCAAAGACTCCCAGCCCCAAAATGCCCAAAAACAGCCCCTGTAGCAAAGCCGAGCGTGCCCGCCACTGGCGCTGCCAGCGAATGGCCCACACCCCCAACAACGTGATCAAGCCGTCGCCCACAAAGTCGAGGGCATCGGCCTTGAGGGCTTGAGAATTCGCCAGAAAGCCGCCTACCATCTCGACGAAGCCGTAGCCCAGATTCAGAGCAACCACGATCAACAGTGCCCTCTTGTAGGCAGGTTTGAGATGGGCCGGCGCAGCCTCGTCACCGTCGGAGATCGGCAGCAGCTCATAGCCCAGTGCCGTGACGGCTTTCTCCATTTCTTGCAGACTTTGAGGCTGCACGACACGTACGCTCATGTGCTGTGAGGCCGTCGAGACCTTGACATCAAGTACACCGGCAACTTTGCGAGCAGCGCTCTCAATCTTGGTAGCGCAGGACGGACAGTCCATGCCGGTCACCCGGTAATGCCCCGCAAAGTCTGCAGTTTCGGCCGCCATCATGATCCACCTAACTCTTGGAGTGGCGAGGATGGTTCCGAATCCCGAAAACGGCGCGAGCTAAAGCAGGCACCACCCTTCCTCGCTTGAGCAAGTGTCGGATTCTTACTTGGCGGCATATTTGGCCGGCTCGGAGATGAACTCGGCCTTCTCCTTCTCATTGCAAAAGGCGTAGGTCTTGCCCTGGTAGTCCAGAGTTTCGGCCACCATCTCTTCGCCGGGATTGCCTTCCTTCACGGTACACACCACGCAGTGTGCTTTGTCTCCCTTCTTGATGCTTCCCAGAGTATAGGCGGTCTGAGCGGCCGGGGTGGCCGGAGTGGCCGAGCCGGCGCCCGAGGGCGGGGTCTGCGAACAGCCGATAAGCATCAGGGCCGAAGCAGCTATAAGATAACGTTTCATGGGTTGGTTTCCTCCGTTGGTTTGGTTTTTGAAAGCAGTCGGTAGAGCGCCGGCAGAACCAGCAAAGTTAAAGTCGTCGAACTGAAAAGACCGCCGATAATGACAGTGGCCAGGGGCCGCTGCACCTCCGCGCCGGTGCCGTGCGAAAGAGCCATCGGCAAAAACCCGATGGCGGCCACCGAGGCGGTCATCAGCACCGGGCGCAGGCGGGTAACGGCCGCGTCTTCGATGGCCGGCTGCAGCTCCATGCCGGCCGAAAGGTTGTTGCGAATGGTCTGGACCATCACCATGTCGGCCAGCACGGCGATTCCGGAAAGAGCGATAAAGCCGACGCCGGCCGACATGGAGAAGGGCATGCCGCGCAAATACAGGGCCACGATGCCACCGGAAACGGCCAGGGGAATGCCGGTGAAAACGCGCAGCGAATCGAACCAGTTGCGGTAAGTGATGTAGAGCAGGCCGAAAATAATGGCGAAAGTGACCGGCACCACCACGGCCAGGCGGGCGCGCCCGGAGCGCAGGTGCTCGTACTGCCCGCCCCAACTCAAGTGGTAGCCAGCGGGCAGCTTGACCTGGCTGGCCACGCGGGCCTGCACTTCCTCCACGTAGCTGCCCAGGTCGCGGCCGCGCACGTTGGCCTGCACCACCACCCGGCGCTCCCCATTCTCGCGGCTGATCTGTACCGGACCCTCAATGCTCTCGAGGTCGGTCAGTTGGCTCAGGGGAACGCGTTGCCCGTCCGCTCCCTCCACCAGCAAGCCGCCGATGGTCTCAGGATCCGAACGGAAGCTCTCGCCGTAGCGGAGAAAAAGGCTGAATACGCGCTCGCCTTCGTAGACGCGCCCAACCGTGGCGCCGCCCACGGCCGTCTCGATCACTTCCTGAACGTCGGCAACGTTGATGCCGTAACGCGCCAGGTCTCCTCGGCGAATGCGGATCTGCAGCACCGGCAGGCCGGAGGTGGACTCGACGCTGACGTCGGCTCCACCGCGCACGGTGCGCATGACGGCGGCCACCTCGGCGGCTTTTTCGCGCATCAGCTCAACGTTAGTGCCGTAAATCTTCACCCCGATTTCACCCCGGATGCCAGTGCCCTCGGAAAGTTCCGTCATGCGCATTTCAATGGGCTGCGTGAAGCCATATTTCATCCCGGGAATGTCCGCCAGCGCGGCCTCGATCTTCTGGATCAGTTCGGCTTTGGTGCGCGCTTTTGTCCACTGGCTCCGGGGCGTGAGCGGTAGAAAAATGTCGTGCTGCGAGAGCAGCATGGGGTCGGTGGCGATGTCCGGGCGCCCGATGCGGGTGGCGGCGGTTTTGATTTCATCGGGAAAGCGCTGCAACAGGACCTTTTCCACCAGCGTGGCCCGTTCGATGGCGGTTTCCACGGAAATGCCGGGCAAGTAGCCGGGGTTAATGCAGATGGCGCCTTCGTCCAGTTTCGGCAAAAACTCCGAGCCCAGAAGCGGAAAGAGCATAAGGCTGGCGGCCACCAGGGTAGCGGCCCCGGCCACCACCTGCCGCCGCCGCTCGACCGCCCAGCGCAGCAGAGGCAGGTAGCGACGCTGGAGCCATTCCACCAGAGGGTTCTCCTTCTCGGTGCGGTCCTTGAGAAAATAGGCGCACAGGGCCGGGATCAAGGTGGCCGACAGCACCATGGCGGCGGCGAGCGCCATCACCACCGTCAAGCCCATGGGGCGGAACATCTTGCCTTCGACTCCCACCAGGCTGAGCACCGGAAGGTAGGCGGCGATGATGATCAACTCCCCGAACTGGCTGGCCTGGCGCACCTCGATAGTGCCGTCGCGGATGGTCTCCAGCCTTTCGTCATTGGAAAGGTCGCGGCCCAACTGCTGGCGGCGCTCAGAAAGTCGACGCACGCAATTCTCAACGATGATGACGGCGGCGTCCACGATTAAGCCGAAATCCACCGCTCCCAGACTCATCAGGTTGGCGGAAAGGCCGAAGTAGCGCATGCCGATGATGGCCCCCAACATGGCCAATGGAATGATGGAGCTGACGATCAGTCCGGCCCGAAGTTGAAGCAAAAAGAGCATCAACACGCCGATAACCAGCAGTCCCCCTTCCACCAGGTTCAGGCCGGCCGTGTGGAGGGTCTGCTGGACCAGCGTGGTGCGGTCTAAAAACCCCACCAGTCGCACGCCGGGAGGGACCTCCTTTCGCAACTCCGCCACCCGGTCTTTGACACGTTTTGTCACTTCGCGGCTGTTTTCGCCCATCAGCATGACCGCGATGGCCGCCACGGCTTCGCCTTTTCCGTCCTTGGTGATGGTGCCCTGGCGCAGAGCCGGACCAAATTTGACCTCGGCCACATCGCTGACCAAAACCGGCACCCCGTTCTTGGCGGACAGTACGATGTTGCCGATGTCCTCGAGGGTACCTACCACACCGATCCCCTGCACCAGCTGTTGTTCATGCTGTTTCCGAATGTAGGAGCCGCCGACGTTTCGATTGTTCTCGGAGAGCGCGCGGCGCAACTGTTGTAGGCTAACGTTGTAATTGCGCAGACGCTGGGGGTCGGCCAGAACCTGATATTGCTTCACGTGGCCGCCGAAGCTGTTGACCTCGATGACTCCCGGCACGGTGCGCAGCCGGGGTCGGACCTGCCAGTCCAAAATGGCCCGGCGCTCGGCCAGCGAGAGCGTATCACTCTCGATGAAGACGTAATGGATCTCTCCCAGGCCGGTGGCTATGGGCGCCAGCTCTGGCGGGTGGGCTCCGTCCGGCAGCTCTTCCCCCAGGTTGCTCAACCGTTCGCTCACCAGTTGCCGGGCGCGGTAGATGTCGGTGGCGTCGTCGAAAACCACCGTGACCTGGCTCAAACCAAATTGCGAGATGCTGCGCATTTCGGTGGAACCAGGCAAACCCGAGAGGTTGATTTCCAGGGGACGGGTAATCTGGCGTTCGACCTCTTCCGGAGACAGGGCGGGCGCGGACAGGTTCACCACCACCTGGTTGGTAGTGACGTCGGGGACCGCGTCGATCGGCAGAGTCCAGGCGCAGAAGAGTCCACCCACCAACAGAATGAAGCTGGCCAGCACCACGAAAAACCGGTGCTCGATCGAAGCTTCGATGAGGCGGTTCAGCATCGTCTATTCGCCCGCGCAGCAACCATCCGAGAGCGCGCTCTTGAGCGCTTCGGACTTGAGATAAAAGGTGCCGTTGATGGCGATCTTCTCCCCGGATTTCAACCCCTGGGAAACTTCGCGCCACTCTTTGCCTTTGGCTCCCAGCAGCACGTGGCGCACTTCGAACTCGCCCCCACCCAGGGCCACGTAGAGGGTGGGGCGGCCGTTGTGGTCCTGCAGGGCGGCCTCGGGCACGGTCAACTTTTGTTGGCGTACCGCCGTCACCACAGCTCCCTGCACGTAGGTGCCCGTTTTGAGCAGGCCCTGCGGGTTCGTCAGCGGCACGCGCAGGTAGAGGGCGCGGGTGGCTTCGTCGGAACCGGCGTCGATAGCCGAAACCCGGCCACTAAAGAGCTTGCCGGGCGCCGAATCGGAACTCAGGTCGACCTTATCCCCCACGGCCACTTTGCCCGCGTCCTTGGGCGAAAGCGCCAGACGCGCCCACACTTTGTCGAGGTTGACCACCGTGCAGGCCGGCTTGTCCACCGGGACGGTCTCTCCCAAAGTCACGGAAACTTCTTGCACCTGGCCGCCAATTGGGGAAACCAGCCGAATGCGGTTGTCATGGCCGGGCGTGCCGCCCATCAGCTCGACCCGGTCCGCGGCCGACTGCAGCCGCACCCGGGCCATCTCGGCGGCGGCTTGCGCCTCCACTAATTCCTTGGAAGAGAGATAGCGGCCGGAGTAAACCCGTTCCTCGCGAGCCAGCGAGCGTTGCGAAATGGTGGCGCGCTTTTCGGCCAGTTTCAGATCGCCCTCGGCACCGCGCACGCGGGCCTGGGCTGCCACCAGGTCAGCCCGGGCCTTCTTGAGGTCCGCCATGTCACGCTCGCGGTCCTGCCCCGAGACCAGCTCCTGCAGCTCCTGGTTGCGCTCGACCCTGGCGCTCAGAACGTCGCGCTCAGCCTGGGCCACGCGCAACCCGGCCCGTTCCTCTTCAAGGTGGTGCCGGGCCTGGTGCACGTCGCGCTCGTCGTCGAGCGCTCGTGAGCGCGAGCTTTCCACCTGGGGACGGCTGAAGTGGCCCAGCCGGGCTAATTGGCTTTGGCGGGCCAGGTTGCTCTCTTCGGCTCGGGTTTCGGCCAGGGCCTGGCGATAGTCGGCCTGCACTTCAGCCAGTTCGGCGCTCTCTAAAATCGCCAGAGTCTGGCCTGCCTGCACGCGGTGGCCCGGATGCACGAGCAAATCGACCACTTTCCCGGCCACCTTGGGAGTGATTTTAGCGATTTGATCTCCGCCCGATTGGATGGAACCGCTTACCTTCAGCCGATCCTCCACCGCCCGCAATTCGGCCGCGTTGACCCGGATCTCGGCCAATTGCATGGCTTCCTGCGTCACTTTCAAGTCGCCAGCGCGTCCGGCTGCGTTCTCCGGTACGGCAACGGGAGAAGGCCCGGTCCGAGGATCGTCCAGGCGGGGGCGCCAATACCACCAGCCGAGGGCGATCCCCAGCAACACCAGGAAAAATAGCGAGAGGCCCCTCATGGTTGTTTCTCTCCCGATTTCTGGGATTGGAGCGGACCTCCGGAAAGCCAGTAAACCTCCCAGAGCCGCTGTAGAAATGCGCTTTCCGCGCCGGCCAGAGCCACCAAAGCCTCGCGATAGGCGCGTTGCGATTCCATCACCTCGGTCAAGTTGAGCACTCCAGCCTCAAAGCCCCTACGGGAAAGGTCCGCCTGACGCGCGTAGCGCTCGGCCTGGCCGCGCAAAATGTCGCGCTGTTCGCCTTCAGAACGGTAGGCTTCCCAGGCGGCCAGAGCTTCTTGCGTGACAGTCTGGCGTTGGGCCTCGGCATCCGCCTCCGCGGCCTCGGCTTCCCGCATGCGCTGTTCAATTTGGGCGCCGTTCTGACCCCAGTCCCAGAGCGGGAAGGCCAGACTCAAACGCATGCCCTGCTCGGCGCCGTGACCCAGGCTGGAGCGGTAACCCGCAAACTCGAGGTCGGGTACGCGCTGGCGCCCGATCAGATCCGCTTCCTGGCGGTGAATCTCGGCGTTAAGCAGCGCGAGGCGCACCTCCGGGCGTTGCTCGACTCCGGCCAGGAGACTTTCCCTGTTCAATTCAGGCATTCTTTCCTCCGCGGGTGGGGAAAGGACCAGTTCGAGTTCAGCGGGACGCCCCAGCA
>JALHML010000033.1 GCA_022844065.1 Minisyncoccota bacterium
CCCTTCCTATAGCTGCTACATCTCCCGCAAAGGCACTGCTGAAGATCAATGTGTCTGAAAGTGTTCCTACACCAGCAGACATATAGAGACGCATGAAGTCCGTATCGTTCGAACGGCTTATCTGCAAACCTTGTGCTGCTGCATCGCTTGACTGGAGGATATCCAGCCTTGCGTCTGGGGTGGTGTCGTTAATACCGATCTTGCCATCAGCCAATACCGTCAGGTGCGGAACAAACGTGGTTGAGCCATTAAAGGTACCATCGCTTGCGCTACCAATCTGATATTTGCGGCCAGGATCACCAGTAAAACCAAACGACACAATGTGGTGTGGGTAACTGCTAAGAAGATAAGAACCTTCAATCACATCGTTGTGAAGAAAACCCGTATAATTCAGCGCAGTTGCGGTGCCTGGATTGCGTACTACCATAAAGCCTCCACTGTTGCCCAGATCGAGTTTGGTCTTTGGTGATGCGGTACCAATACCGACCCTGCCCAGAGTAGTGAGAGTGAGAGAGGTAGAAGCAGTACCAAGGCCGCCACCGGCGTAATCGTTAGTAAGGTACAGATTTGTATCACTTGGCTTGCTTCCAAATCTCACTGTAGCAATGCCTGCTTGGTGCAATGCAATCGAGGATTCAGTACCCGTGGGTTCAGCACCATAGAACGTTGTATTCGCGACGTTATAGCTCTGGAAGGTACCTGCACGAATACGGCCATTTACATTGAGTCTTTCGTCGGCCACCATAGCTGTAGCACCAATGCCGACGTTACCCGTTGAAGTTATTCGGAGCCGCTCATAATCTCCTGAGTTCGTCTCTCCTCCCGCACCTCCCGAGACAGTGTGTAGAGCAAGATACCCAGCATAGTTGTTAGCTGCCGCGCTTTCTTTGGCGCCTTTGATAAACGCAAACTGATATGGATCCGTTACGTTCCCGCTCGCTCCTCCAAGAGCGATTATGCCTCCTGTGTTCACTGCCGCAGCATTCGTTGAATAAAACTTCGCCACCGGAGTTGCAATGAAGCCTCCTGACATTGCTGTCGCCCCTCGTACATCGAGAGCTGCGCCAGGAGCGGTCGTGCCAATACCGACATTGCCTCCTGCAGGATTAAGTGCCAGATTACCAATGGTTGTGCCTCCCACTGTAAGATTCTCAATTATTCCATATGTATTTCCGCTTGTAGCACCGTGACGTAGACGAAGTGCAGAACCTGCAGAACCTGCGGTATACGTGTTCGTAGTTACGTTTAATCCGCCGAGAGAAACGTCACCAGTAACTTGCAACGGCACCGAAGGGTTTGTTGTACCAATACCAACGTTTCCTCCCGTAAGATAGGAGTTCCCGGCTGTGTTGAGCCGTATAGTTTCAGACCCACCTCCAAATGTGTAGAAACTGGCGGCATTAGTTCCTGTATTGTTGGAACCTAACGACATCAGGAAACTACTTCCATTCTCGGTAATAACATCGAACTGTCCCTGTGTGTTACCCGTGGTGTTTGAGGCTGCGTACAAGAGAGTGCGGCCTATACCTCCACCAACCTGTTGTGTATAAAGGCGCGTGGCGTGCGTTACTGCAGCCACAGAATCGGTTTGCGAGATAATAAGGCCATCCGAACCTGCACCTGCGGCAGTGGCTAAGAGGTGAAGTTTTGAGGATGGTGACGCAGTACCAATACCGACGTTTCCTCCGTTAAGAATCGTCACTCTCTGGCTCGCATACGTGCCGATGTAGTAATGATCCAGGCTATTACCGTCTCCGAACGCTCCGAATCCGCCAAGTGCGGCACCCGCATTGCCCTCGAAATTATACCCAAATGCCCAGCCGCCAGTATCACCTGTAAGTGCAGTCCCATATGGACCACTATTGCCATATACCTTGAAGCCTCGTGTAGAAGCGTTTCCTACCTGGAATTGCGCCGCTGGCGTCGTTGTACCAATACCGACGTTGCCGGCATTCGTTATCGTGAGGAAAGGCGCGGCAGTGTCGTATCGTACGAAATTGTAGGCAATACCATTTGTACTATTGCCTCCGCTGCCACGGAATGTGACTTCGTTACCCGAGTTATTGGCTATGGTGGGATTTGTTGCAGCGGTAAAGCCATCGATAAAGATTCCTGTGCCTGATGTGCCGTTTGAAATATGGAGCTTACCTTGAGGGTTAGTTGTACCAATACCGACGTTGCCACCAGCAGCAATGCGAAGGCGTTCATTTACTGACGCCGTGCTGCCTGTGAAAAGCCGGATGGTACCGGCTACGTTGCTCGCAACGAACGCAATACCAGCAGCCTTATCAGTCTGCGTGAGGAGTGTGTCAGGAAAACCAATGCCCCCAGCCGTTCCGGTGCCGTTGAGACCGACAAATGCCTCACCAGCAGCATCGTTTATAAAGCGCAACGAAGCACGAGGCCCCGTACCTGTACTTGCGTTTGTGATAGCAATAGTCGGATTACTATTGTCTACATCATTCCTAACGTGAAGTTTATAGTCAGGAACAGCTGTACCAATACCGACGTTGCCTCCGTTAAGGATAGTCATGAGGTTGGTACCGTTGTTGAAGCGGAAACCAAAGTTCGTTCCAGTGCCCGCCCAGTTAATATACTGATCAGAAGAACCAGAGCCGCCGAAGAGCTCTGCGTACGTGGCAGGAACCCCGCTTCTAGAGACCCGGAGCGTATCAACCACATCGAGCTTAGCGTTCGGGTTTGTGGTACCAATACCGACGTTTCCCCCACTCGGATTAAGGAGAAGAGATTTTACTCCCACTCCTGCCTGAGAGGACTGGAGATAACTTGCGTCTATAGCCGAGTCATAGCCAACGAAGAGTGCCTTCGTAGGTGTTGTTGCATTACTAACCATAAGTCCTGCTCCAATGTCACTGGAGTAGGTAGCATTATGTGCGATCTGCAGTTTTGCATTGGGTGTGGTGGTACCAATACCTACGCTGGCATTATCAAGAATAATAGGGTTGCCCTGATCATTTCGAACGAACAGTTTTCCAGAAGAGCTCTCTCGGTAGATACTCGCGTACTTTGTTCCCGTATGCATGAATTCGAGCATGGGATTTGACGTCGAGTTGATGGCAATGTTACCGCCGGAAACCTCAAGCTTCGTACCAGGAGCCGTGGTTCCAATACCAACGTTGCCATCATAGTTAATGCGCATTCGCTCTACAGCTGCCCCCGAGAGTGCGGTCGTGAACACAAGACTTGCACTACCGCCAAATGCATACGAAGGTCTGTTCAATGCATATATCTGCGCTACTGACTTCGGACCCGAATCAGAACCATCGAGTGAATAGAACTGTATCTCTCCATACCGATCGGTATCTGTCCACGAAGTGTCATCATTGCTCGACTGGAGACGAAGAATGGCATTGTTCTTCGTAGAGGCAGCTGTTAGAAGCGCGCCTGGGGCTGTGGTGCCAATACCGACGTTGCCGTCGTTACTAATTGTCATACGAGTCCCTGGCGTACCTGCATTAGACGTCGTGAAGCGCATGGAGGTGTTGCCGCCAGTCGAGTATGCTGCGAGATCGAATACACCGTTCACTGTGTCGTAATTAAAGACACCTGCGTTCGAGATACCCGTGTACGACACGGTTGAACCTCGCGAAAGGATATTTCCCGCAACATCAAGCTTCCCGACAGGTGCCGCAGTACCGATACCAACGTTGCCTCCAGTCAAAATCGTCATTCGCTCTGAACCACTCGCAGAGAAAGCGAGGCGCGTTGAAGCCGCAGGATTACTTATGGTCCATGACTCAACCCCGTCCTGGAAAAGCTGGACACCTGCTGCAGTACCTGAGGGGGTGTTCACCAGCAGGGATTCGCTCGGTGTTGCTACTCCTGCACCAACCTTCAGGCGCCCGTATACATCAAGTTTTGTACCTGAAGTAGGTGTGGTTGTACCAATACCAACGTTTCCTGAAGAGTCTATGGTCAAGCGCTGGGAACCTGCAGTCCACAAGGAGAGTGCGTTACTGCTGTTGTCGTACTGCACTAGTCCCTGACCCTCTGAATCCGTGTCGCCAAGCTGGAGACGAGCAAGACCTGCGTTTCCTGAGACAATGGTGTGGTCCGCTGCGGCTCCTGAGCTATTGGCTCGCTCAAACACTGCTACCGTTCCTGCAGTTGTGGTCCATGTCTTTCCTGCACCCTTCACTACATTGAGGGTTGTGTCAGGAGTTGTGGTACCAATACCAACATTCCCTGCCGAAAGCACCGTCATCTTTGTTGAACCATTCGTTTCGAACTGAAGATCGGTTGCGTCGTTAGTGCCAAGGATTGCCGTTGTTCCAAACGAGTTTCCTCCCTGCTGGAAGTAACTTCCTGCAAGTGTGCTGGTAGCGGTCCAGGCAGTACCAGTGCCTGTTGAGGCGAGGAAGGAACCTGCTGCACCCGCTGAGTTGGTTGAGTCGTACAGCGCCCCCGTGATACGCGCACTGCCGTCTACGTGGAGTTTTTGAGAGGGGGCTATGGTGCCTATACCAACGTTTCCTGCAGTGTCGATACGCATTTTCTCTGTACTATTGCCTGAGTAGAACGTAGTGAAGAACCCAGTACCGGCCGTAGAACCGAACTTAATTTCCCCTGTGTTCATATCAAAAGACAGAACTCCAGTTCCGGCTCCAGTATTATTTTTGAAGTTTATGGCTGGCGTGCCGGCAACAATATTGGACTGTAGCGTAAGTACGGGATTTGTCGCTTCAAGATGTAGCAACGAGGACGGAGAGGTCGTGCCAATACCAACGTTTCCTGCATTGAAGTACGATGTTCCGTAGGCGGTCAACTGAACCTTACTGACTGCTGAATTATCAAAGAGCCTAACCAGAGCTCCTGCCGAAGCGACAGGGACCACATCGAATATCGCGGTCGTTGCCGTGTTTCGCACAAACAAAGCAGAGACGCCATCAGCACCCTGAATATCCAACTTTGCGTTTGGATTAGTTCTACCAATACCCACGTTGCCATCAATAACCCGCATCCATTCAGTAAACGAGCCACTTGACCCGGCACCGAACCCAATGGCGTTTCCGGTGGACGGGACAATAAATTGCATAAGGCCGTTCTGCACTCCAATATCGTAGTTGAGGCCGTCATACAGATTGATTTTCGTACCAAGAGAGCTTGCGAAACTGAGTGGTGCGTCAGGTCCCGTCGTACCAATACCGATGTTCCCTGTACTATCTATCGCCAATCTCGTGGCTCCGGCTGTATTGTCGTAGACTCCAAACAAACCTGCCGTTCCGAGAAGACGATTGTAAATACCATAGGATCTTCCGCTTGCCGCAGTGTCGTTGAGACCGATGAACCGGTTGGTAACTGAACCATCAGACGATATGTCGAGCTTTGCCGTTGGTGTGGTTGTGCCGATACCTACGTTCCCTCCCGAAAGCACCGTTACCTTCGTCGTACCGTTGGTCTCAAACGCCAGACTCTGTGCATCGTTGGTTCCTAGTGTGGCCGTTGCCCCAAACGAGTTCCCTCCTTGGCGGAAGAAGTCCGTTGCAAGCGCATTGTAATTAACCGTGAGGGCGCCGCCAATGTTTGAGAGTCCGGTACCAAGGAGACTCGTGAAGAGGTTGCTGTTGAGGGTGAAGTTCGTAGTTGTGAAATTTGTTGTTGTCGCGCTCGTGAAGACACCATTCGCAGAGAAGATCGGCATATTGAACTCGAAACGATCTAATGTACTGTTCCAGGTCAAGAGCGCGTGTGGCGAAGCACTTCCACGATTGAAGATAAGGGTACTGTCTTCAGTGTCTGCGGTTGCGTTGTCTGCGTTTAGCGTGAACGAGCTTGAGACTGTGCCTGCAATTGAGGTTGAAGCAGCAGAGAGGTTGTTAACCGTGAGCTCGTCTATATACCCCCGGCGCCAATAGCTTCCTGTTGATCCAAAGTCGTAGGTGTTGTTCGTAGTTGGAATCAGGCTTGAGTTAATCGTGCTGTTAACCGTAAGGAGGTCGGCGGCACTGGTACCCAGTGTCGTGTTTCTGCCAACCGCGATGTTGCCTGAGAACACAGAGGTAGCGGTTGTTGAAGTGGCGAGAATGTACGGGCCTGCCACGTACTGACCGCCCTCGATAAAGGTTGCGTGAATACCACCTCCAAACGTGGACGTAGCGCCATTACTCGTTATGGTGGTTGGCTGCGAGCTTCCAATCACGATTGTTGAAGGAAGCGACAGCGTTACACCCCCTATGCCGTTATCCGTTACCGTGAGCTGATTCAAGGTTCCGGTAACCCATGAGGAGAGACTGGTTGAGGTTGCAACCCCATTTGCACCTACTGACAGGAGTCGGGACGGAGTGACATAGGTGAGAGCGAATGCGTTCGTTGAGGTTGCGTTGGTGAGCGTTGAGTTTGTTGCCGTGAGGTTTGCGATAATTGCGGTCGTTATGTTCGCAAGCGGTGAGGTAAGCGCATCAATAACGGCGGTCGTGAACCGTGCACCTGTGGCGAAGAGATTTGTTGAGGTAGCGTTTGTGGCAGTAAGGTTGGTTGCAAAGAGATTCGTTGACGTAGCATTTGTCGATGTCGCGTTCGTAAACACCGCGTCAGTAGCCGTAAGGTTCGCAATCACTGCCGTTGTGATGTTCGCAAGTGTCGCGGTGAGGTTTGTGAAGAATCCATCGACTACGTTCGCAACCGCCGCATAGAAGTTCGTTGAGGTTGCGTTTGTGATTGTTGCATTCGTTCCAAGAAGATTGGTAATCGTCCCGTTCGTT
>JALHML010000034.1:0-1118 GCA_022844065.1 Minisyncoccota bacterium
CGGATTCAACAAGGCACACGCTGCCTGCTACGGAAAAGTGGCGTACCAGACTGCGTACATGAAAGCCAATTACCCAGTTGAGTACATGGCGGCACTCCTTACCGCAGACGCCGGAGACACTGAGCAGATTGCGGTTCTCGTTGCCGAAGCAGACCGGCTCAACATTCCGGTACTTCCACCGGACGTGAACGAATCGGGTGCCGACTTCACGGTTGCCGGCGAGAACAAGGACACCGTCCGTTTTGGTCTTACCTCAATCAAGAATTTCGGCGAAGGTATCTCGCAGGCACTCATACGTGAGCGCGAGAAAAACGGTCCCTATGCCTCCCTCTCTGAATTCCTTTCTCGTATCGAGTCGAGGAACTTGAATAAGAAGTCCTTGGAGAGTCTCATCAAGTCCGGCGCCCTTGATACGCTTGCCGGAGAGAACCGTGCACATCTCCTCACGCACATTGAGACCATGCTCACCTTCCATCGCGAAGCAACCGCAGCACCCTCGCAGGACTCTCTATTCGCGTTCGCCACACCAACCCTCACCCTTCCTGCGGTTACGGGAGAGACCTCGCTTTCAGATAAGCTTCTCTGGGAGAAAGAACTTCTGGGTATTTATGTGTCCGGGCACCCACTCGATGCGCACACCGACAAGACTGCGAAGGCCGGCCTCTCAATCGCTGAGATTAAACACGACCCTAAAGCCGGCCTTACGGTTATCCTTCCGGTCTTGGTCGACGAAGTACGCACACTCTTAACCAAGAAAGGCGAGAAGATGGCTTTCCTGAAGCTGTCTGACAAATCAGACAGTATCGAGGGCGTTATCTTCCCGAAGATCTTTGCAGAGAAATCGGAGGTTGTTGTTCCTGGTACCTGTCTTCTCGTGAAGGCGAACGTGTCTGGCCGCAATGGCGAGACCTCCCTTTCCATAGAGAATCTAAAGCGGCTGTGATAGGGTCTTCTGGGAGGAAATAGTATGGAACATAGCAAAGGACTTGAACGGCAGCTCATGGAACGAGTTGAGGCCATGCGTCGCGAGCAGCTCCAGAATGGAGAGGTTCATCTGGATCCAGATCCAGTCGCAAACGCAGAGCCTTCGGACCTGGCGCCATCGGACTTCGGGAAAG
>JALHML010000034.1:1128-6671 GCA_022844065.1 Minisyncoccota bacterium
TCGGGAAAGCATCATAACAACGTGTTCGTCACCAATAGCTCACCAGTTGAGCGACGCACTCGCCAACAGTAGACATAGACCACAAGGAGAGGGTTATGGAAGTGACTTACGAGGGTTCCGAGGAAGTAAATCTCATGAGCGTGCTCAAGGCATGTGATACACAGGGCGGCCGGTACCCTGCCGCCCCGTCGCTCGCTCAGGGCCTGTCCCTGATTGCCATCGGCCTCATGGCGGTTGAGTCCCGACTTGAAGCCATCGTCGACCAAGGGGAACATCTTCCCTTGGAAATCGATCATCTAGCCAACACAATGTTCAATCGCGGGACCCTAGCGCTCTCAACACTGCATCGGTTAACGCTTGAAACCTAGGACACGTGCGGCGGCTCCCCGGAGTCGCCGTTTTCCTTATGAGTAAATTCTCATGCTCGTGATACTGTTTTCTTAGAACAGCAATGGAGGATTGTAATGAGGTACTTTGGAGCCGTCGGCCACCCGCCCGAGCGTTTCTATCGAGCAGCAGTAAACGCGTTCATCGTGCCGAGCAAGGCGAACATGGACACGCTTCGCGCTCTATGGAAAAAACTTACGTCGGAGGAACGAGAAGTCTTTCATGTCAGTTCCCTTGTGAAGCCGCGGACTGAGGAACAGGTCCGGACGCTCTGCAGAGGGATTATCGACGCGTACATCGTTCGCAGAAGCTGGGAAATGACTCCCGCACCTGTACGCCGTGTCAGGCAGGCTCTCCGACAAGCAGGCTACACCTGAAGACAATTGCGGCGGCTCCCCGGAGCCGCCGTTTTCCTTATATATGCTATCCTCGTACGCATATGGCATCCCTTGAAGAAAAACGGCACACCCTTGCCCATGTACTAGCGAGCGCAGTTCAAGAACGTTACCCGCACGCAAAGCCAACCATTGGCCCGGCCGTGGATAATGGCTTCTATTATGATTTTGATTTCTCTGGAGGCGATGCGCCAAAGGAGGCGGATCTTGAGACGCTCCAGGCATCCATGGAAGAGATGATTCCCTCGTGGACGAGTATGGCGGGCGCAGAGGTGTCTGCACAGGACGCGAAGAGTCGCTTTGCAGATAATGCCTACAAACTTGAACTCATCGATGGCATCGAAGAGGCTGGCGAGACCATCACGCTCTATACTTCCGGCGGATTCACCGATCTTTGTCGCGGCGGACACGCAGAGAATCCTGCGCGTGATCTGAAGCCTGGTTCCTTCATGCTCGAGCGTATTGCGGGAGCATACTGGCGTGGTGATGAGAAGAACCCGATGCTTACCCGCATCTATGGCCTCGCGTTTGAGACTAAAGAGGAGCTCGCTGCATATCGCGAGCAGCAAGAAGAGGCGAAGAAGCGTGATCACCGGAAGCTTGGAAAGGAGCTCGATCTCTTCACGTTCTCGGACCTCGTAGGTCCCGGCATGCCACTGTTCACACCGCGCGGAACGACCATACGTTCTGAGATCGTGAACTACTCGCGCGAGCTCAATCACGCACTTGGCTTCGGTGAAGTACATACGCCCAACGTAAATAAGGCGGAACTATTCCGTACGTCTGGCCATTATGACCAGTACAAAGAGGATATGCTTTCAGTCAGCTCTCAATACGCAAAAGATGAGATGTTCTTGAAGCCAATGAACTGCCCGCAGCACACCCAGATCTACGCTTCAAGACCTCGCTCTTACCGCGATCTTCCTATTCGTTATGCCGACTTCGCCACACTGTACCGAGATGAGCGTCCAGGCGAACTCTCTGGTCTCACCCGCCTCCGCGCCTTTGCGCAGGACGACGGGCATATTTTCTGCCGTGAGGATCAGATTGAAACAGAGATAGACAGCGTTCTTGCGGCCATTCAAGCCGCACTCAAGACGTACCGTATCGACTATTGGATGCGGCTTTCTTTGAGAGACCCCGCTAACACGGAGAAATACCTCGGGGAGTCAGCAACCTGGGATCGCGCTGAAGATGTTATGCGTTCTCTACTTACCGCTAAGAGCATCGAATTCAAGGAGGCCGAGGGAGAGGCGGCATTCTACGGCCCAAAGATCGACATCATGGCAGTGGACGCGCTCGGCCGTCAGTGGCAGATTTCGACTATTCAGCTCGACTTCGTACAGCCTTCCCGATTCACGCTCGAGTACGCTGACTCGGACGGTACGAAGAAGACACCCGTTATGATTCATCGTGCACTTGTCGGATCGCCAGACCGTTTTCTCGGCATCCTAATCGAGCATTACGGTGGCGCGTTCCCAACCTGGCTGGCTCCAGAGCAGGTCCGTGTACTACCAGTGTCAGAGGGTCAGGCTGCGTACGCAGTATCCGTACATGACACCCTCGTCAAAGCCGGGATTCGTGCAGAGCTCGATAGCGCGAACGATTCTCTTGGAAAACGAATCCGTGCCGCAAAGCAAGAGAAGCTTCCCTATGTACTTGTTGTCGGCGACAAGGAAGTTGAAGCGGGCCAGGTATCCGTTGAGAGCCGGGACCGTGGCCAGGAAGGAGCTGTCACGCTTAATGAGTTTGTAGAGCGGGTGTCGCAAGAAATTAAAGACCGCACCTAGGTGTTCCCTATAGAGAAAAGGCGCCGATTGCTCGGCGCCTTTTCTCTTCTTTTGAAGATTATCCTGCAACCACACTAAGAGCGCGCGTAAGCGCCATCTTCACACCGGTCATGCCAGCTGAGTAGCTGCCATCAACGGCGGTAGTGAGCGAAGCAACGAGGCGCTCAAGGTAGGATGGGTGACATCCGTTTGTGAGCTCCGCGATGTCAGGATGGCAGGTAGTGCCATCGATGCACGCGCGGTATGCGTCATCAAGTGCACACGCTGCGTGCGAGACGAATGCTTCAGTATCCTCACCCTGACGAGCCATGGATCGGATCATGCCGAAGACGGTATCGCGATCTCCGTTGAGGAGCGCTGCGATGAAGTCACGAACGTCAGCGTTCATTGGAGCGGCCACAGGGGCTGCTGCTGGAACGTAGCGAGGTGCAGCTGCTGCAGGTGCCGGAGTTTCCTCCTGGACTGCCTGCATAACTTCCTGATGCGCTGGTGCTGGTGCCTCATACACCTGCTTCTGCTCGATCTCACGAGAGAGACCCTTAACGATGTCGTCTATGGTGAGTCCTTCACTTGCAGCGAACGAGCGGAATCCGTCATGCGCGTTGTAGCCAGTAGCCTTTGCAGGTGCTGCAGGTGCCGCGTGCGCACTATGCGCTGCTGCATGAGCAACAGGCTCATCATGACCATGACTAACCGGTGCTGGCGTCTCGCTGTTCAATGCCTGCTTTACGTTGCCACCGAAGCGCTTTGCGCGACCGAAGGCGAACGGTACGGCATTGAAGAGAACGAGGTATGCGAGTGCTGCACTCCAGCCGATGAGCATGATCCAGTAGATTACTGTTCCAGCGGGACCGAGCTCGAGACCTGTATACGGGACCTCGGAGAGGTATACGAAGGAAAGCGGCTCTTCCAGTGGCTGCGTGAACGAGTCGAGGACGACACGTGGAGTGCGACTACCGCCCCCACCTCCGCCGCCTCCGCCGCCTCCGCCCCCACCTCCACAATTGGATGTACAGGTTGGAGACTCAATAACTACCGCTACCTTACAGTTTGGATTGTGCGGAGCATCTGGAACGGTTGCGGTGTAGGTTGTGTCCGAAGTCGGATTCACGACGATAGAACCGCTATCGAGTGGCGAGACTGCACCGACACCGTTGTCGATGATGACTGCAGAGGCACGTGTCGTTACCCATGAAAGCGTTACCGCTTCTCCGGAAGTGATGCGAGTCTTATTTGCCGTAAGGCTGACACACATAGGACCCTGCTGAATAGGCGTAACCGTAACTGTCGTCTGACAGTTAACACTTCCCGTAGCTCCCGTAACGGTCGCTATATAGGTAGTCGTCTGCGTCGGGTTCACGATACGCGATCCTTCGGCGGTCGGCGTAACAATGCCAACACCGTTATTGATTGAAATCGAAGTAGCGTTCGTGGTCTTCCATGCAAGGTTCACTGGGTCGCCACTGTTAATGACATTCGGAGTACCCGTAAGGAACACACACTGTGCAGGTGGTGGTGGAGTCGTAGAGACTACAACCGACGCCTGACAGTTAACGGAACCGGTAGCACCAGTAACCGTTGCAGTGTAGGTAGTGTTCTGTGTCGGATTGACCACGAACGTACCTGCCGCTACGGGTGTTACCGAACCAACACCGTTATTGATTGAGATGGAAGTAGCATTGCGGGTTTCCCACGCGAGCGTAACTGCCTGACCAGGAGTGATAGTACCTGGGGTTGCTGTAAGGAATACACACTCAGCGCTCTGCTCCACAACTGGTGGCTCCTCAGGAGGAGGTGGCGGTACAGGTGGTACCGGTGGTGGTGGAGGAGGCGGAGGTGGCGGGGGTGGTGTTGGAGGGGGAGGCGGCGGGGGTGGCGGTGGTGGCGGTGGTGGCGGAGGAGCTGGCGGCGTGCAGCATGGAGGAAGCACCTGAGCCATGATGCGGTCAGGAGACGTCATACCGGTCGCAACTGCGAGCGCCATACCGACCGAAAGGGTCGCGAGCACAGCGAAAAGACCCACAGCGATGGGGCGCGACTTCACGTATGTGATCTGCTTATTGATTGATTCCATAGATAATGTATAACACGTTTGATAATCCTTGTCAAATAGACTCCTCTACCACTTTCGTGGCGTACAAAAAATAGGGGAGGTTCCGGGTGGGTGCTGTTAGGCGACCCACCCGTACCCTTTTAGAGATAGTCGGTCAGTTTGAGCCCAACTAGTGGGCGCCACTGGCCGAACGAGCGAGTCCTCGCATCAGTGCCTCATCCTGAACATTTGAAGCCCAGAGTGCGAGACCTCCAGGCGCGTTCAGCTCCTTGCCGTCGGCTCTCAGCTGGTTGCTCTCGTAGTAGATGCGAGCATGCCACTGCGAGCCGACCTGACGATAGTCCTGCTGCCACCGCACGCCGGTAGCGAACGAGCTCAGCACCGAAGTGCCATTCACGATCTTTTCGCAATAGATCATGAACTCGTTGCGGCGCACCCGAACCTGATACAGGCCGGGCTGCAGATGGAGCTGGCCTTGGGACACGTTCTGTCTGCCGAGCGCTCGGTTGACCTGAGTGAGGTCGCACGGACGTCCGATACAGCCAGGCTCGATGGGATTCCACCGAGCGTCCGGCGAGTCGGGTTGGTAGACCCGGTCGACAGAACGATAGGCAAAGCACTCGTCACTGGCAGAATCGTACCGCGCCCAGATGAGCATGGCTTCCTCACGGACCTCCACGTCATGATAGACACAGTCAATCACAGGAGGTGGTTTGCGCCGCCCCGCGAGATTGTTGCAGACGTCTGGGATGATGGCTTCATATTGCACGCCATTGACAGTCACCTGCCAACGATCGGCATGGACAATAACTTCCACGCCACGGCCGTGCGAGACGAAGTCCACCAGGACATTACGCCACAGACCCGAAGGCCCGGAACGCATGAAGTCGAGGCGGTCGCCGTTGCGGAGCGTTATCC
>JALHML010000035.1 GCA_022844065.1 Minisyncoccota bacterium
TGTCCTTGAGAATTCGACCTGTGCAGGAGACCTGTTTTAGAGGAGGTTGCAGGTGTGGTCACATGTGGAAGTTCGACTGCTTTTCGAACAGGTTTCTTGTCAACAGTCATAGTGTAGGAATGAATGGAATCTCTAGATAATATATAGATATTCCACGCTCCTTCATGTCTGCTCCTTCTAATAAAAATATTCTTCTCTCGTCTGCTGAGGCAGCCGAGATTGCCGGCGTCACAAGTGGATACATCACGCGTGTTTGTCGAGAAGGAAAACTCAAGGGTGTCCGCAGGGATGCCTCATGGTTTGTTGAAAAGGCAGAGCTTGAAACGTATCTCATAAAAGTTGCTACGGAGAAAAAGGTGCGGGCAGAAAAGTTAGCTCGGGAGCGCGCGGCAGAGTATTACGCAAACGTTCCAAAGAAGACTTCTCGGAGAACTCCAACGCTTTCTCGAACGATGGCAGTTTCGTTTGCAACGCTTCTTCTTGTGGCAGGAGCAGTATGGGCAGAAGGAACACTGGTACCTCTTCCTGTACAAAAGCAGACAGGTGTAGCGAGTGCACTCGCTTCCGTTCCCTCACTCGAACTCGATGTAGTGGACGCGTACGACACGATTAAAGAATGGTTCTTGCATCCGGTATATCGCTTCGTACAAAGTATCGTTCCTACGCGCACACCAGGAATTGCTGAGGCAGAAGCAACACCTACCGTAGAAACAAAAACGATAATCGAGCGAATAACCGAGCGCGTTATCGAACGTACACCGGTACAAATTACGCGGTACGTTACGGAATCAGTCACGATCAGTGGAATAACCGAAGCAATTCTCAACGAGAGGCTCCTAGCAACACGGAACGAAACAACCGACAGCATCCTCGCAAAGATCAATGCTCGGAACTACCAGTCTTTTAGAGATTCACCTCCCTCAACTGACCGAATTGATGGAAGCACCATTACAAACTCGACCTTTGGCGGTACCTCAGTTACCACCAACGCGCTTACTGCGACCAATGCAACCACTACCAACCTCTACACCACTGGTTTCGGTATCGGACTCGACTACCTAACGGACATAACTGGATACGGACTCGATATTCAGAATGGACAACTGGTTGTTACGCTTTCGACGAGCCCCTTTGCAACCAGTACTGCAGACGGCTGGTTTACCTCAAAAGACACTGACGATCTTGCAGAAGGATCAACGAATCTGTACTTCACGAATGCGCGGGTACGAAGCGCACTCTCAAGTACGATACCCGGCCTAACCTACACCTCAGGCACGGGTGTGTTCTCTCTAACGAGCGGTTATGAGATTCCTCTTACGGCCTCGACCACCAACTGGAACACCTTCTACGACACCCCTTCCTCTCGCATCGTGGCAGGGACAAATCTTTCATGGAGTGGTAATACCCTCAACGCCACAGGCGGCGGTGGCGGAGTGTCGACAACAACCGCAAACACCTGGGGGCAACTTCAAACCTTTACAACAGGCATCAACGTTAATAGTGAGACCTTCACCGACCTAACTGGTGCCGGTCTCCAGAACCTGTCTGGCGTCTTAACGCTCAACACAACAGGAGACTGGACCGGCACCTTCGACGGACAGGAAGGTGCGTACTATCTCGCCAACTCATTCTCTACAACGTCTGCAAACACCTGGCTCGCTACGAAGAACACCACAAACCTCGCAGAGGGAAGCAATCTCTATTACACGGACATGCGTTCTCGTGCAGCGATTTCTTCCTCCGCACCCGGCCTCACGTACACAGCAGGCACGGGCGTTTTCAGTCTTACCGCTGGGTACAATGTTCCGCTCACCGCCTCGACCACTAACTGGAATACCGCCTTTGACTGGGGTAATCATGCATCAGCGGGTTATCTCACCAATACTTCCATAGATACGTCAGCCGAGCTTGCAACAATTGTTACGGACGAGACCGGCACTGGCTCCCTTGTCTTCTCGGCATCTCCTACGTTCACGGGCACCTCAGTATTCGCAAACCTCGCAGCGACTCACGCAACAACCACAAACTTCGCAATCTCAAGCATTGCGTCCTCGCTCCTTAAGACAAACGCAGCAGGTACTATTGTTGCGGCGCTTGCAGGGACCGATTACGTTCAAGATGTAACGGGTAACTGGACCGGCACCTTCGACGGACAAGAAGGTTTGTATTACCTCGCCCGCGCAAACCACACCGGCACACAACTGGCTTCCACAATCTCAGACTTCGCTGCAACCGCTCGCGGTCTTTTCTCCAGTTCTGCAACGGGTCTCACCTACACCTCAGGCACCGGCGCCTTTAGTCTTACCGCTGGCTATTCGATTCCGTTAACTGCTTCAACAACCGAATGGAGCACTGCGTACACCTCGCGCATATCGTCTGCAACGTATCCGCTCCAATTCACATCAAACGTCCTCTCCTTAGCGTTCGGCACCACAACCGCAAACACCTGGGGTCCGCTCCAAACCTTCACGTCTGGCATCAACGTTAATGGTGAGACCTTCACCGACCTCACGGGCACGAACCTTGTTAACACTGGTGGCTCGCTCGGACTCTCGACTAGTTACCCTGGCCAGACTTCTATAACCACACTCGGCACTATATCGAGCGGTACGTGGCAGGGAACGGCAATCAGTCCAACCTATCTTGATCCTTTGGTACTTCTGTCAACGGAGATCGATACTTCAGCAAAACTCGCAGCAATTGTTACCGACGAAACTGGTTCGGGCGCATTGGTATTCGGTACCAGCCCAACGTTCATCACGCCAGCGCTCGGTACGCCTTCGGGAGCCGTCCTTACCAACGCAACGGGTCTTCCGGTATCAACCGGTATCGCAGGCCTTGCCACCGGTATCGCAACCTGGCTTGCAACACCCTCAAGCGCAAACCTCATCACGGCCGTTACGGACGAAACCGGTACTGGTTCGCTGGTATTCAATGCGTCTCCAACATTCACTGGCACGAGCATCTTCGCGAACGCAACGTTCACAAATGCAACCACCACAAACTTCGGTCTTGGCGGCTCTACCTTCACCTCACTCCTTGGCTCAGGACTCCTCAATACCGCAGGCGTCCTCACACTTGACCGCACTGGAGACTGGACCGGCACCTTCGACGGCATCGAAGGATCTGCATACCTCGCTCGTGCCAACCATACCGGCACACAACTGGCTTCCACAATCTCAGACTTTGCTACAACAGCGCGAGGCCTCTTCTCTTCAAGCGCAACGGGTCTCACCTACACGAGCGGCACCGGCGCCTTTAGTCTTACCGCTGGCTATTCGATTCCGTTAACTGCTTCAACAACCGAATGGAGCACTGCGTACACCTCGCGCATAGCGTCCGTATCGTATCCGCTCCAATTCACATCAAACGTCCTCTCCCTAGCGTTTGGCACCACAACCGCAAATACGTGGGGTCCTCTCCAAACGTTCGGCAACCTGACTGCAACCAATGCAACCACCACCAACCTCTATGTCTCAGGAGAGACGCGCGTTGCCACACTCACCGGACTTCTTAAAGCAACAGCAGGCATTGTTACTTCAGCGGTTGCTGGTACCGACTACCAAGCAGCAGGGAATTACATAACGGCACTCACTGGAGACATAACGGCCTCAGGTCCTGGCTCTGCTGCGGCAACGCTTGCAACGGTTAACGCAAACACTGGTTCCTTCGGTTCTTCTACCGCAATTCCAACATTCACTGTTAACGGCAAGGGTCTTATTACGGCAGCCGGCACCGTAGCGGTTATTGCTCCCGCTGGCACCTTAACCGGAGCAACACTCGCGCCTAACGTCCTCGCATCCTCTCTTACGAGCGTTGGCACGCTTTCTTCTCTAACCTCTGCTGGCACTATTACGTTCTCTGGTCTCTCAAACGGCCTCGTTAAGGCAACTTCAGGCGTCCTCTCTGCAGCAACTGCTGGCACTGACTACGAAAACCCTCTCACCTTTACCTATCCACTTGTGCGCTCTACAAACGCAATCTCGCTTGCCTTCGGTACCACAACCGCAAACACCTGGGGCCCGCTGCAGACTTTCGGCAACCTCATTGCAACCAACGCAACGACAACTTCTCTTGGTATTAACAGCGAGACCTTCACGGATCTTACCGGCGCCGGTCTCCAGAATGTCGCTGGCGTCTTAACCATCAACACAACCGGAGACTGGACCGGCACTTTCGACGGACAAGAAGGTTCGTACTATCTCGCCCGCGCAAACCACACGGGAACACAGCTTGCTGCAACAATTAGCGACTTTGCCGCAACCGCTCGCGGTCTCTTCTCTTCAAGTGCAACCGGCCTCACGTACACGTCAGGCACCGGAGTATTCTCCTTCACAAGCGGATACACCATTCCACTCACTGCCTCCACCACTAACTGGAACACCTTCTACGACACGCCTTCCACCCGTATTACCGCCGGCTCCGGACTCTCCTGGAGTGCCAATACACTTTTGGCAGATCTCAATACACTGGACGACACCTTCTTCCGACAGGGAGGGAACTCGTTTGGAACAACAGCAACACTTGGAACCAACGATGCACAGAATCTTGCGCTTAAGACAGGAGGAGCAACCCGCATGACCTTTGACACTTCAGGGAACGCAGGAATTGGTATAACCGCACCGAATCGCACGCTGTCCATAAACGGTACGCTTGGCTTCGCGGAGAGCAACGGAAACTCTATTTGGCACATGTCGAGTGCAAGTAGCGCACTTACATTTACCAAGAGCGGAAGCTTCGACGCCATGACCATAGGCAGTACCGGGAACGTGGGTATTGGTACCACAACCCCAACGACAGGCAAGCTCGTGGTAACTCCTGGTGGTGCAGGTGACGCACCAGTCTCCATCTCTCAGGTAAGTGATAATCCGTATCTTGAGATTACACGATATACAGGATCAGTAGGTAGCTATTACGGATCACGGCTCAAACAGAATCTAGG
Source organism: Minisyncoccota bacterium (assembly GCA_022844065.1). GTDB lineage: Bacteria > Patescibacteriota > Minisyncoccia > Phycocordibacterales > Phycocordibacteraceae > C7867-001. The sequence continues at coordinate 4,943 of JALHML010000035.1, forward strand.
TGACTTCACGATCGAAACCGCACCAGGTGCCGCAATTGGATCTCAGTCCTATACGGAACGTTTCCGCGTAACCTCGGCTGGCAATGTCGGTATTGGCACCACCTCTCCTTCTAGCCGCCTCCATCTCGCAGGTTCAACGGGCTCAGCACTTAACACCATCCTTGAGCCAACTGGTTGGTCTGGCTTGAAACATCGCTTCGGTGTGCAGTATTCAGGCGATACATCGGTACTTTCGAATAACGCACTTCTAACCTCAGCAACAGCAGGAACGCTCGATAATACGGCACAAACAGGATCTGCACTTATCCTCGGTGCAAGCGGCTCCCTTAATTATGTACAGGCGTCAGCTGGTTCGGGTTCTCGCACCTTTACATCGGCGCTGTACGTAGACTCAGCAGGTAGCATTGGCATCAATTCTACGGCCCCAGAGACAAAACTACATGTAGCAGGCAGTAGTTTGGCACCTAGTCTCAGTGCGGAGAAAGCTATATTTAAAGTGGCAGGTTCTTCCTCAGTAGATATCCAGTTTGGTACTGACCCCAGTTCTCCGTACTCCTCATGGATACAAACTACAAATGGAGCTGGAAATTCCTATCCACTTAGTCTAAATCCACTTGGAGGCACCGTCGGTATTGGCAATTCTGCACCTCAAGCCCCTCTTCATGTTACTTACCCATTTGCAAAAACCGATACCACGGAGCGTGCCGGATTCGAGCTAAGTTCGAATGATAGTTCTGGCTGGTTCGGCCTTAAGGTTCGCGGCATCGGTGCCGCAAGTCAGGCGAACCGGGTATTCACATTCCAGACACATGAATCCGGAGTCTCCAACAGCGGGAATATTGCTCTACAGCCGTATGGAGGCAACGTCGGTATTAATACCACTGTCCCTCAAACAAAGCTTGAAGTAAATCTTGTTGCGACAAACGTCAGTAGTCTTATGGATGCGGGCAACGTAAATGATGTGGCACTATTCCGTGCACCGTACAACGCAAGTCCGGAATCAGCTGGAAATAGCGGCGCAAAGTGGGGTATCCGTTTCGTTGGTAGAAACGATGGCGCGTATGACAATGTCAAATCAGGAGCTATCTATGGTGTTTCTGAGGATGCAGCCGCAGGGTACAACCGTACCGTCGGACTCGCATTCCATACGAGCTCTCATGACGCAAGTCATACTGAGCGTCTGCGTATTACAGGAGATGGCAAGGTTGGTATTGGTACCACTACTCCTACTGACGCACTGACAGTGAACGGAGGAGTGTATGGAAATATTGCGAACGCCACAGGAGCTGACAACGCTATCTTTGGATTTAGAATAAATAATACTGGAGTCGGTGGTCGAGACTGGAGAATGGAACAGGGACGTTCTGCAGTAGGTGAGTTTAATATCACTGACTGTTCTGCAAGCTGTTCGCAACGGCTGGTTATTAACTCCTCAGGCAAAGTCGGTATTGGTGCAACGAGCCCTAGTGAGCGGCTGCACGTTAAAGATTCAGAAGTCTTTACTCGAATGCTTCTTGAAAATACATCTGGCGCTTCATCTCAAGTATTTGCGCAAGCGGGGACTGGATACGGAGGCGTAGGGTCCTTAACTAACAATCCTTTCATTCTCTATGCAAACAATTCAGAAGCCATAAGAATTGCAACCGGCGGCAACGTCGGTATTGGCAATACGAACCCCGCCGCATATCAACGACTCACAATTGGAGAC
>JALHML010000036.1 GCA_022844065.1 Minisyncoccota bacterium
TAGCACTCCGGTCGTGGCACAGTAACCGACTGACACTATGGAAAAACTCTTAAAAATAGCTCCCCTTGGTGCACTCTCCTTCCTCTTTGTTGGGAGCACTGCGGCGGCACAGTCTGAAATAACTGGAACCCTTACAGGGTCTGGAGAAACGACTGACACCACTGATAGTGGAGACGGGACACTTGGGGGCACTGTGACTGACGACTCTGATGGGACGCTTGGAGGCACGGTTTCTGGAGGGGGCTCAAGCGGGACTCTTGGAGGAACGGTCTCGGGTGGCAACACCCTCGGCGGCACGGTTTCTGGAGGAAGCTCTGGAGGCGGTGGCGGCGGGAGCAGTGGTGGCGGTGGCGGGGGAGGCTCTTCTAACAACAATCAAGGAGAGGTTCTCGGTGCTAGCGACGACAACACGGGCGGTGTGCTCGGCGATTCTACCGGATTCCCGAATACGGGTCTCGGTGGAGACGGCTTGACGCTTATGTTCGCACTTATTGCCGCAGCAGTGATTGCCAGTATCGGCATCTATCTCGCATCGCGTCGCGCAGTACGCTAAGCGTCTTTGGACGTTCGCAAGGCAGCGGGATTCGTTCCGCTGTTCTTGCGATACCTACACCATGCCTCGATACTCCCTACTCATTCTCATTGGTTTGGCCACTCTAATCGCACTTGCTGCGGGAATGTACTATCTCAATGCGCCCATCAGTACTGAACAAAGTGTGGAGGTAGCTCTTACACCAGACACCCCGGCTCGTCTTATGATTCCAGTACTTGATGTTGATGCATCGGTTGAATCTGTTGGACGCACGCGAGCGGGGAATATGGGCAGTCCTACCTCATCTACCGGTATTGCGTGGTTTAAAGAGGGTGCGAGACCTGGTGAGCGCGGGAGTGCCGTTGTTGCAGGACACTTGGATAACGCACTCGGACGTTCAGGAGTCTTCAAAAACCTCGAGAAGCTTCAAGCTGGTGACGAGGTGATCGTGGAAACCGTTTCTGGTGAGACTTTGCGCTTTAGAGTAGTTGAGATGGTGACCTATCCGCACAATGCACCTCCTGACGATCTCTTCACTCGTGCTGACGGTAGTTTACTTAATCTCATCACCTGCACAGGTGAATGGCTCCAGGAAGAGAAGACGTATGACGGCCGGCTGGTTGTGTATACGGAGTTAGTACCGTAAGTGGGTACGGCTGGAATGTTTTTGCAGTTGGTGACCCTAACGGGAAATAATTGGAACCGCTTCTTGCTACAGATACAGGCTTTCGATGTATTGAAATAGCAGAGCCCCAGACCGGATTGTCTGGGGCTCGATTACAGTTGAAAGTACTTAAGGGATTACGCAGATATACTGCAAACAATCAGCACTATAGCCTGCGAGCTCATTGACGTGTGATGAGGCTAATTCCAGCTCGCCCTTATCGTTGTCTAGATTCATATCCAACACGTCTCCATCGATTGGTTCCATAGCGACGACTGTCCTGATCTCCTCCTGATCATCCCAGACGAGACGAAGCTCAGCTGCCATTTCTGGCGTACAAAGTTTGAATCCCATCCGAATCATGCGTCGTCGCATGATGGAATAATGCAGGTGCTCGTCAAGACCCAAGTCCCTCCCATTCAGTAGTGCCAGGTTGACCCGGGTTTCTTCTGTTGCCAAGATGACGTCGGGATGTCGCAGAATTGCTTCTGCGGATGGCCAAACCGGGTAGGCCTCCTGCTTCAAGGCTTGAAGGAGGTCGTCGACTGACTTTCGCCTGCCGATCGTAATCGTTTTCCAGGGAACGAAGAGCGGGTTTCGCTTAAGCGTGCCACTCAAGTCCGACGGAGGTTCATTCGGCTGCAGCATGAACTGCCGTATGAGACCTAGCCGGTCACCTTCGCAGAGCTTGTGAACTTGACCTGCGTCCCAGCCATTACGCCGGAAGGCAAATTCAAGCTGTTGTCCCAGACCTTGTGTCAGAATAAACTCGTCATTTTTCATGACATGTTCTCCAGTATGTTTCCAACATGATCCTTGTGGAACCCGTTGGCGCTAACTGACTTGCGGGTATCGCTTCGCCATAGCAGGGAAAGGCCTCAAATAAGCCTCTTTCTGCTATGGCGAAATAACCAGTCAAAGATCGAGCTGGCTACTGTATACAATATATTCTAACTAGAGTCAAATTGTGATCCCACGGGGAATCGAACCCCGATTTCCTGCGTGAAAGGCGGGCGTCCTAACCGTTAGACGATGGGACCTTTCTTGTAGCACTTTGCTACGACAGGCACTGTACCACTTTTCCTGCAGGCTTCAAACGTCATGATGCCTTATACTCGGTGAACATATGGGACTTATCATATCGCTTGCCCTACTTTTCGTTGGGCTCCTCATCTTAATACTCGGGGCCGATTGGCTCGTGAAGGGGGCATCCTCTATAGCGCGTAGGTATGGAATCTCACCTCTTGTTATAGGTCTTACGGTAGTGGCGTTCGGGACTTCGATGCCGGAACTTTCCGTAAACATATATGCGGCACTTTCTGGTGCCACGGGACTTGCGGTAGGGAACGTCGTTGGTTCGAATATCGCAAACATCCTGCTCGTGCTCGGTGCGTCGGCTATTATCTGCAGTTTGTCGGTAAAGTCGAGTACGGTCAGGTGGGAGATACCACTTGCGCTCCTTGCGAGCGTGCTTGTGCTTGTGGTGGGTAGTGACCAACTTCTTGATGGTGCGGTTATCGACGTTATTACGCGGACTGACGGCATCGTCTTGCTCGGACTGTTTGCGATATTTATGTTCTATATCATTGCGATTGTTAAAAGCGACTCGAATGCAATTGAGATTGATGATAGTGAAGCGCTCCCCACAGGACGCGCCGTACTCTACACGGTCGTCGGACTTGTCGGACTTGTTGCGGGTGGGCGACTACTCGTAGATCAAGCGGTATCGCTCGCGACGCTGGCCGGACTCTCAGAGGCGGTTATTGGGCTGACGGTTGTTGCAATTGGTACCTCGCTTCCTGAACTCGCAACCTCCGTAGTCGCCGCGTGGCGTAAACAAGTAGATATTGCCGTCGGCAACGTTATTGGCTCAAACATTTTCAATGTCTTCCTCGTACTTGGCGTAAGCTCGGTCATCGCGCCGTTGCCGGTACGTGATGGGTTCGTTGTCGATGCGCTGGTGATGATTGCTGCGACACTCTTTTTATCTGTTGCGCTTTTCCTTGGCAAGCGCGGACACATCGATCGATGGCAAGGAATACTATTTGTGCTTCTGTATTTCGCATACGTGACGTATTTACTCCTTTAAGCCAACCCTTATCATTTACTGCTTCTCTTGATAGGATGCAGGGGTTCCAACACAGGGAGAGGTGCGTGAGTGGTTGAAACGACCGGTTTCGAAAACCGGCATACCGAAAGGTATCGGGAGTTCGAATCTCCCCCTCTCCGCCAAAGAAAAAGGGCGCTCGCTTTCGCGGGCGCCCTTAGAAGGTCTAGTACAACGTTGGCTTGTTGCGATCCTTCAAGAATGCAGCAATGGTTTCCGGGGCTGAGAGCCCCGGGTACGCCACTGATCCATTCACGAACATTCGCATCGGCACGCCTGCTCGCTCGAGCATCTCAAAGCCCGCACGACCAGTTGGGTTCAGGTTGTCCGTTATGAATCGAAGGCTTTCCCCAACATGCCGTAGTCCGAAACGAGAATCATTACGATCGAGATACGGCGCAAGTGGAGAATCACCCACAAGCAGGAAGGTAGCGCGTAGTGCACGCCCGGCGTAGCACCCAGCCCGAAGGTCAGGAACTTGGTCGCCAGCGATGAGGAGATCCTCAATCATCTCTCCGCGGGAGAGAATCGCAAGTGTCTCGTCCACCATTTCTTCCTTCGATGCATAGCGCGGCATGAGATAGAACTGAAACTTTTCGATAGTCTCATCGCTCTCGTCCACAATACGCAAGTTTTGGTGAATGTTTCCAAACTCTTCAACGAGCGAATTGTTGTTCTCAACCGTAATACCGGAGAGGTTTGCAACCTGTCGCAAACCAAGTAGGGCTGTTTGGATATCGTTCTTAACGCGATCTTTGGTTGCCCGATTCAGGAACTGGAACTGAATGCGGTACTCAAGTGGCATCACGTCAGTTTTGGCCGTCCGATAATTCTCTTCGAACTCGATAGGTGCGAGATAGTCCCGGTAGTCTTCCAGGAGCGGATTACGAATGAGTCGTATGAAGTTGAGCGCATGCGCGCGCCAATTAATGCCGAGGCGTCGCTTGTAAGAGCGACGTTCTCGGTACCACTCCTCAGGCTGTAGGAAATAACAGCCGGTTCCCATACTCATGATCGCTTTCGGGTCCGTAAACGGCACACGACATGCAATCGTCTCCGGCTTCAGGTAGTACCGTCTTCCCGGCGTTCCCCCAAGGAGTGGGCGAGGCCGGCTGAAACCATTATGAACTGATGCTGTGTGGTATTCGTTCGACATTAGCATTTCCGCGGTCTGCGCTGAGGCAACCGTGAACGTGCCGTTTGTGTCGACGTAATCACGAACGAATTGAGCGGCGGCAAGTGCTTCAGGCGCTGCCGTGCCATCCTTCATGGCCTCGGTCATCAAGGTGCCGTCGACATCAAAGACGCCAACGTACCCCAAACTCGGCGTCTCCATTGATATTTCCCCCTATGTAAATGAACAGGCTCGTCTAACTGTATAGCACGCCTTCTGAAGACTTCATGAACCGTCAAAGAGAGCCTAGATACGCTATACTGTGCCAATCATGCCAATGTCTCTCCCAAAGCCGAAAGAGTGTGCTGAGTGTGGAGACGGAGCAATCTTTCACAGGGTTACGTATATAAGCATCGTTGTGGACGAGATCATGGCGCCCTTTTCTCAACCAAATCCCTTTCTCCGGGGATTTGTACGACTGGTGTATGGCATTGAACGCAAAGTTACACCAAAGATACTGAACGGCCTTATGCAGCTTGGGTGGGCAACGAAGGTAACGGAACCGGACGACGACACGCAGCTCCTTGCGCTCATGCTCTGGAACGAAGCAAAGGAACGGGGTATAGAGGTCGCTGAATTTCGCCTCTTTGGGTTGCCGCGCAACATATTCGTTGCCAAGTATCCAGACGGTCTCCAAATAGCATATGAAGGTATCCCGATGCCAGGGAACTCTGATCTTGAGCGTGTGCCGTGGATGGACAACAAGGCAGTACTTAAGCAGAAGTTCCGGAAGCTCGGACTCCCGGTTGCAAAGGGAGGTGCCGTATCAAACCTCAAAGACGCGAAGAAGCTCTTTGCGACACTCACACCACCCGTTATTGCAAAACCGTTCTCTGGATCTGCATCCCGCCATACGGTGCTTCACATATCGAACGAAAAGGAACTCACCCGAGGATTCAACGTTGCGAAGGAGATCGCACCGAAGGTTGTTATAGAAGAAGAGTTAGTTGGCGCCGTATATCGCGCAACGGTTGTGGATGGGAAGTTTGCTGCGGCACTCCGCAGGGATCAGCCGCATGTTGTGGGCGATGGGGTGAGCACCATAGCCGAGCTCGTTGCAGAGGCGAACAAGCACCCGGGACGTCAGGGTCCATACTTTCACCATATAAAGCTCGACAACTTTGCAAAGGAAGAGCTCGCATGGCAGGGACTTGCCTTTGAGAGCATCCTTCCAGAAGGCGCGCGTGCAACCCTGCATCAGAAGATTAATTGGAGTGTCGGAGGAACAACCACTGACGTCACAGACGAGACGCACCCGGACAACATCGCGCTCTTTGAGGAGGTGGCGAGAGTACTCAACACTAAAATGGTTGGTCTCGACTTCATAATCGGCGACATGAACAAGTCCTGGAAGGAGCAAGAGCGCTGCGGCATCCTTGAGTGCAACAGTATGCCGTTCTTTGATAACCATCATCTGCCGTTTGAAGGGAAGCCAAGGAACGTTGCGAGCCTCATTTGGGACATGAATAGGGGGTAGGAATTCATTTCCTTTTAACCCCTGCCTCTGTTAAACTTCATATATAGGTCGAATTGCCAGCCAATATCTTGGATGGCTTTGTTTTTGGGCCTTTTAGGTCCTTACAGGGTCGTTCACACAAAACAACATGACTGATGACACACAGATGGACCCTATGGTCGGTGGCGAGGAGGAGGTAGCTCCTGTCGCACCAGCTGAGGGCATGGAGGAGGCACCTGCAGAGGCTGCTCCGGCTGGCGAGGAGGAGGCTGCATAAGCCCCTTTAGCTAAAGAAAGAACCGCAT
>JALHML010000037.1 GCA_022844065.1 Minisyncoccota bacterium
CGATGTCCCGCGATATCCAGGCACTCATCGGTGCGTTCCTGAAGGACCCCGTTCATGTGTCGGTTAAGACCCGCGAGACCTCGCACACGATAGATCAGGACGTGGTGAAGGTTCATCATTCGCAGAAGTTCGATAAACTTGTTGAGCTTCTTAAGGAGGAAAGTTTCGACAAAGTGCTCGTCTTCGGACGTACCAAGCATGGTGTTGAGCGTCTTGCGAAGGATCTTCGCTCTATGGGTGTCCGTGCTGATTCAATTCACGGAAACAAGACGCACTCCGCACGCCAGAAAGCACTCATCGCGTTCAAGCGCGGCGATGCACGAGTGCTTACCGCAACTGACGTTGCAGCACGTGGTCTTGATATCTCAGGGGTCTCACACGTGATCAACTATGATCTTCCGTCTACCTACGAGGACTACACCCATCGTATTGGCCGTACTGGTCGCGCAGGGAAGACAGGCATGGCCCTCACCTTCATCCCGTAAGGGAAATACAGGGCAAATCCCCCAGGATCTTCGGGTCCTGGGGGATTTGCTATACTGGGGGCATAGCATTTAAGGGCATATATATATTCGTATGGATACCAAAGCACAAGAAGCAGGTAGCTTCTTTGAGAAGTATGGCACCGCACTTGCGGTCCTCGTGGGCGCGCTTATTATCGGTGGCGCGTTTGCGTTTGGGCAGGGAGGAGATCGTGCAGATAAGGCCCCAGAGCCTGTCGCAGTTGATATCAAGGACGTAAAGCTTGATACCGGTCCGTATGTAGGACCAAAGAATGCACCGGTTGCTATCGCTGTCTGGTTCGATTATCAGTGTAGTTTCTGCAAGCAGTTCGAGACCACAACCTTGAAAGAGGTTATGAGCACATACGGCGACAAGGTACGAATCGTCCACAAGGACTTCCAGTTCCTTGGTCCAGCATCCAACGATGCCGCTATCTACTCTCGTGCTGTATGGGAGGCGTATCCTGATCGCTGGCACGAGTGGTACGGTGGCATGTTCGGGAGTGGAGAGGAAAGTACCTTGAATCAGGCTGGAATGGATGCACTCTCAACACGTCTTGGTTTCGATGTTGCGCGCATCAACAAGCTTATTGCTGACAAGCGCACCGATTACCAGGCTGCCGTTGATGCAGATCGTGTAGAGGGTCAAATGTTTGGTATCAATGGAACGCCTGGCACCATAATCGGTACCACGCTTATCTCGGGCGCACAGCCGTTCGCAAATGTGAAGTCACTAATTGACGCTGAGCTCGCGAAGTAACGTTCGCAAAGAAGATAGCAAAGGCCGCCCCTTTGGGCGGCCTTTGCTATTATGGTTGTATGACACCAAAAAAAGTTTCGGTGAACGATCTCATGCAGACGAACTATCAGTATCTACGCACTGAGCCAATGGGAAAAAACTTTGATCCTGCGTTTACCCCAGACCTCACCCCGAAAGAAATGCTCGCACTTGGATCGTTCGGTGGAAAGTACATGACTGACTGCAAAGAAGAATTTCCGAAGAGCTGGTACCAAGGCGTGAAGCTTTGCCATGAGCGGCACGATCCAGCGCTCAATTATTTTGGCGTGAATGCCTCGCAACCACTGTCCGTTTGGAGAGCAAAAGGCTGGATCTATCACGAGGACCCACGTGGCTGGTTCCAGTGGTACTGCCGGTACTATTCAGGGCGAAGGATTCCGGACGAGGATCAGCGACAAATTAAGCGCTGGAGGCAGATGGTGCGACACGTAGCGCAAATAAAATATGCATGTCGGAAAGGGGATGCTACCTGCCACACGAAGCAGCGACAGGCGGTGCTGCATTGGGCGTATGATAGTAGAAAGTTATGAGCGAACAGGAATTTGAACAAATTGCGAGTGCGGAATGGGAACGCGTACCGGACAGATTCAAGCAGAAGATAACCAACCTAGCGCTTCTTATTGAGGACGATGTTGATGAGAGAGTACGAAAAGAGGAAGGTCTCAAAGAAGGGGAATCTTTGCTCGGTCTCTATCACGGTATTCCCCTTACCGAGCGCGGGAGCGAGTATGGCGTAGGAGGAACGATGCCTGACACCATAACCCTGTACCGGCTTCCGATTCTTGAGGAGGCGAGCGAAATGGATCGTGCGTTCCGGGATGCGGTACGTATTGTTGTGCGTGAGACGCTTTGGCATGAGGTGGGGCACTACTTTGGGCTAGCGGAGCACGGAGTGAATGAGCGGGAAGAGGAGGGGACGAATAGGTTTGATATCTAGTCTGCGGATATACTCTCTAAATGAAAAGGATTGTTATTACAGGAGTGCTCTACAAGTGGCAAGGAGCAGCGGCATGGTACTTCTTAAGTACAACAAAAGAACAGGGAGAAGAGCTACGATCTGAGACAAAAAAGCGTGTAGGATGGGGCTCTAAGCGAGTAAAAGTAACTATTGGAGAAACTGTTTTCAACACCAGTCTTTTTCCTACAAAGGATGGACCTTATCTTCTTCCTGTTAAGGCAACTGTACGCAAGCAAGAGAATTTGCACGAAGGAAGCAGTGTTACCGCTGAGTGTATTTTGATGTAAGAAGAATTTCAGCTATATCCTGAGCTATCTATGAAAATACAAAACCGAACCCCAGGGAGTTCGGTTCGTGCATACCACTAGCGTGGTTCAGGGCGTGTCTCCGGGACACGAGGAAGGGCAAACGGCTCATTGTTGAATCGTACATGCCCGGCACTCGCAGCAAGGTCGGTAGCGACACGTGCGGAGACTTGTGCACCCTGAAGGAATGCAATAGCGGTATGTTCTATCTCGGTAAGGACGTTGGGAAGCAGTATCTTGAGGACGACAATAGCAATCCCGAGTCCAATGGCTTTGGTGAATGCCATACGCAAGGCGTAAGTGGATAAGGGAAGATAGAGGCGCTCTGGGGCGTCTCATACTGTCGTCTTTCAAAGTTCTGGTTCCCTCTACCTCCTAGAACACAAAGAATCCAGAAAAGGTTTCATTACACAAAAGGATCTGCCCTAGGCAGATCCTCAACTGTATTTTCGAAGATTAGGCGTGTACGTCCTCTTCACGCGCCTGATCCCTGCGCTGCTCCTCAGCCTGGCGCTCCAGCATATCTGCTGTTTCCTGATGTGCATCAGCACGTTCGCGTTCGCGCTCCGCGTCTGCTTCGTTTCGGTTTGGATCAGTCATAAAGTATGTAGGTTACGCTAATGTCGTAACTATGCCTGGCGATACCTGGAGGATTTATGAAGGATTCTTGTCCCGCTTTTCGAAATCAAGCGCAATCGAGTTAATACAATATCGTTTCCCGCCCGAATCAACGGGCCCGTCATCAAACACGTGGCCAAGATGGCTTCCGCAGTTCTTACAGAATACCTCCATTCTCTTCATGCCAAGACTCTCGTCTATGCGGGTCCCTACGTTCTCTGCGACTGCGGGGTCGGTAAACGAAGGCCACCCGCTCCCTGAGTCAAATTTCGTATCGGAACTAAAGAGAATTGCGTGGCAGGCTCTGCACCGGTAGGTGCCATCTGTATGGTTCTCAACATACTTGCCTTTGAACGGGGGCTCGGTCCCACCTTCACGAAGAACGCTGAATTCTTCAGCACTGAGCATATTCTTCCACTCTTCCTCGGTGCGCTGCTCCATAGAGTAATAGTACTATCAAAAACATGAAGGTTGCTGGTGTATGAAGGGCAGGGTAGGATTGAAGTCATGAACCGCAGTCTCCTTATAGTACTTATACTCATTCTTTCGTTTCTTGGTATCGCGGACTCTTGGTATCTCTATCAGAGCGCTATTACTGATACGGCACTTGCGTGCGATTTGGGTAGTGGGTTTGATGGTTGCAACATCGTTGCGCAAAGCGCATACTCACGTCTTTTTGATATTCCGCTTGGACTGTATGGTGTTGGGTTCTTTGCACTTACGTTTATTATCGCCGCTTCCCTTAGTGTTATGTCCTCTCGCAGGCTCTACCAAGCACTTCTCGGAGTGTCGGCGTTCGGCGTGCTTGCTTCCGCAGTCTTCATGTTCATACAGTTTGTGCTCATCAAAGCCCTTTGTATCTACTGCATCCTGTCGGCAGGAATTGCAGTACTTTTGTTTGTGCTAAGTCTGGCGCTCTTTAAGCGTTTTCAACCCTAAAGCCTGTTACGGTTTCCTAAACTTGACGGGGAGGGGATTGTGCTATGATGGCGGCATCATGGCCTGTTTTCGTATCCTTGCGGTCATTCTCTTGGCGGCAGTAGTGCTCCCGTCGAGCCTTTCTGCAGCTACGTATGTAAGCGCACGCACTCTCGTTGTTTCAGAGTCGCCACTCGAAAATGCCTACCTTGCTGGCACCGACGTAACAGTAGCAGCCTCACTACCGGGAGATGTACTTGCTGCAGGCGGCACGATTTCTATTGCGGCTCCGGTAGCGGGAGACGCCATGGCGGCTGGCGGCACGGTTTCGGTAACTCGCCCCGTTGAGGGAGATCTGCGGGCCGTCGGCGCGCAGGTGACGATAAGTGCACCTGTTTCTGGTGACCTGGCACTCGCCGGTGGCACCGTTACGGCATCATCAACAGCAAGTGACACACGAATCATTGGAGGAACCATACGAGTAATCGGAAGTGGTGGAAGGGTGGTTGTCTACGGTGCCCAGGTGTACCTCTCTGGTACGTTTGAGGGGAATGTAGAGGTCACAGCGTCTGATCGCCTCACGCTCCTTGAAGGAACCATTATCAATGGATCGCTCCGCTATAATGCGCCGCAGGAAGCGGCCATACCAGCATCCGCATCAATTCGTGATGGAGTGACGTATACCGGCGCGTCATCCTACTTGCCAACGGTGGAGCAGGCACAAACCTTCGCAATTGCCGGCGCGAGTGTATTCTTTCTTGTACGTATCCTTGCGGTCCTTATAGCAGCAGCACTTCTCGCGGGCCTTTTCCCAGTCTTTGCGCAAGCTGTTGCAGATCGCGCACTCTCTCGGTCGCCGGGACGGTTCGCACTCCTTGTGCTCCTTGGCTTTGCGGTTGTGTTCGCAACACCAGTGTTCATTTTCATACTGCTCGTATCCTTTGTTGGGATAGGTGTTGCGTTCCTTCTTTTGGCACTCTACTCACTGTTACTTATGCTTGGCTACCTCTATGCCGGCGTACTTGCCGGTGCGGCCCTTGGGCGAGGACTCATGAAGCGTGAGGTTGTTACGTGGAAACTCGCAATCCTTGGTATGCTTGTTCTCTATCTTGTTGGTACCGTACCGGTTGTGGGAAGCATCCTAACGTTCATTCTATTCCTTGCGGCAACCGGAACTATCGTTATGATCGCGCACCGCTTTGCGTTCGGAAGAATTCAAGAAGATCCTGCCATTGACTAATCTATGCTTCCAATTCCCGGAACTCTCGCACCTGACTTCACACTCCTCGACCAGGACGGTGTACCACACACGCTCTCATCGCATCGAGGAAGTTACGTGCTTCTCTACTTTTATCCCAAGGACGATACACCGGGCTGTACAAAACAGGCCTGCATGCTACGCGATGCTCTACCAGATTTTACGTCGCTCAACGCGATTGTGTACGGCATTTCTGTAGATTCGGTTAAAAGCCACAAGAGGTTTGCGGACAAGTATGGTCTGCCGTTCATGCTGCTTGCGGACGAGAAGAAGCAAGTTGTGAACGCATACGGCGTATGGGGAAAGAAGAAGATGATGGGAAGGGAATACGAGGGAATCTTCCGTACGTCGTTCCTTATCGCTCCAGACGGCACTATCGAAAAAGTGTATGAGAACGTAAAGCCCGGAATGCATGCAGAAGAGGTACTCCAGGATCTAAGAGAGCATGCGTAGTACTGAAGCTGTTTCTACTCCTGAGGAACGCAAGGCCCGAGCACGGAAGATCGTTGCGTATCTAAAGAAGGCGTATCCAAATCCCGAAACCGAGCTTGCCTTTAAAACTCCGATACAGCTCGTTGTTGCGGTTATGCTCTCTGCACAGTCTACCGACAAGCGAGTAAATATTGTCACGAAAGATCTCTACAAGCGGTATAAGACCGTGAACGATTTCGCGGATGCAGACCTTGCGTCACTAACTGAAGCAATCTCCTCCATTACGTTTTATAGAAACAAAGCCCGGCATATCAAGGCAATGGCTACAATGCTTCGGGATGATTTTAAGGGGAGAGTGCCAAAGACCGAAGGAGAGTTGGTTCGGCTTCCAGGAATTGCGTACAAGACCGCACACGTCATTCTTGGC
>JALHML010000038.1 GCA_022844065.1 Minisyncoccota bacterium
TGGACAAAAAACTCAGCATTCAGGCCGCGATTCCGTTCGTCGAAGTGGCGAAAATGAACGCCTGTCCCAGTCTGCTGGCAGACTGGGGATCGAACCTCTGGGACGCGGTACACGACCACATCTTCTATGGCCGCAATTTAACTATGCAAAAACACCATCACGTCCCCATCATTCACGATATACGTCTTTCCTTCTGTCCGTATGTCCCCTTTGTCGCGAGCTGCACTCCATGAACCATCAGCAACAAGCGTATCGCACCCAACAACCTCTGCCCGAATAAACTTATCCTTGAAGTCGTTATGGATAGCTGCACCAGCCTCAGGCGCTGACGCTCCGCGCTTAATTGTCCATGCGCGGGTTTCCTTAGGACCTGTTGTAAAGAAGGTAATGAGGCCAAGCGTCTCATACGCACCCCTGATGAGAGCCTCAAGTCCGTCTACCTGCACTCCAAGCTCCGAACGGAACATGTCCTTATCCTCTGAAGCCACATCGTTTAGCTCATGCTCGGTACGTGCATCAACCTCTACATAGCGCCCACCTAAGGATTCAACGAGATCGTATGCAGCCTGTGCGCGTCCATCGTTAAGCTCTGAAAGATTGTGTCCGCCTGCCTTTCCGTTGAAGGAATAAAGGATTGGCTTTCGGGTAAGAAGATTTAATGATTTGATGCGCTTTGCGTCCTCGTCTGAAAGCTCTACAGTACGCGCGAGCTTGCCTGAAAGAAGTGCCTGCTCGATCTGAACCAGTACCGCATCCTCAGCAACCGCATCCTTGTTGCCAGACTTCACGTCGCGCACCAAGCGCTCGCGGCGTCCAGACACAGACTGCTGGTCTGCAAGAATGAGCTCGAGGTTGATAATCTCAATGTCACGAACGGGATCAACGTCCCCATGCACGTGAATAACATCAGGATCGTCAAAGAAGCGCACCATCTGGAGAATGGCATCTACCTCGCGTATATGAGAGAGAAACTGATTTCCGAGACCTTCGCCCTCAGATGCGCCCTTAACGAGTCCTGCGATATCAACGAATTCAATGGCTGCAGGAATAGTCTTCTCGGACTTAGAAAGCTCTGCGAGCCGTGTAAGTCGCTCGTCTGGAACACCCACAACACCAACGGAGGGGTCTATGGTGCAGAACGGATAATTCTCCGCAGGGACCGCGGCCTTAGTAAGCGCATTAAAGAGAGTGGACTTCCCGACGTTCGGAAGTCCTACGATGCCGATTTTCATAGATGTAGCCTAGCTGGTAACGGTACAAAAGGCAAAGGTGGTTCCTTGACTCATTATTAAATTCCTGGTATCACTCATACATACCTTAGCGAAAGGAGTTTTCAATGCTCAAGGTTACGGATAAGTACATTTTCATTGGACGGGAGAATCTCGCGACTGGCCTCATTTTGTCGCCGTTCGTAGTGATGCATGTATTCACGACATTTGTCTGGTGGCAAATACTCGTGTTCTATCTCATGGCAGTTATCCCGCCTCTTATAGGCCTCTCAATCCATTTCAATAATTCGGGGAACGTTGAAATTAAACGAGAGGCTACTACGAAGCATTAAATTGCTTCTGGAGCCTCGTATATACACGAAATGCATTCATGCCCTCGTACGATACGAGGCTTCATCATTTTATATGAAGCTTATCGACCTTTCCGTCCAAGCGCACGCACCTCTCTCTTCCACCTCTCCTGTGTACCAACCGATGCATGCTCGCTGTGTCCAAACGCTGAGACCCGGGTCTTGAAGCCAGCAAACTGGAGAATCGAGCGCTTAATAGTGTCTGAGAAATCTCCGAATGCGAGATGGTCAAGGATTGCAGGGTTCCCACACGTAATCATGACGCGCGCAGTCCTGCCCTTGAGAAGGGCGTCCCAACCAAAGCGGTTCTTCCACATACGAAACGCGAACCGCGGCAAGAACATACGATCCCACATGCCCTTAAGCTGTGCAGGCATTGCACCCCACCAATTCGGATACACGAGCACAAAGTGCTCGCACCAAGAAAGATTCTCCTGTACCGCCTTAAGGTCTGGTTCAAGTTCCTGAATTGCACGGTATCCCTTATGGAGTACTGGGTCGAAGGAAAGATCAAAGATATTCATTCGACGCACCTCATGCCCTGCTTCCTTGGCAGCCTGCTCATACGTATCAGCAAGAGTACGGGACATCGGCTCCATTCCGGAATCCGGATGGCCAAGCAGGATGAATATGCGCTTTGTTTTCATAGAACCTACTGCTGGGGACCCACAAGTCCCGAGAGCTCGGTGCGGTACTTCTTCATAACCTCCATAGAGGCTTTCATTTGGTTCTCGCCTCCCTTCACACGGCGATCAACTTCCTCGCCAATCTTTTTAAAGAGCTCCGGATCTTTCTCAACGAGCGTAAGGATCTGCTCCCGTTGTGCCTCGGGCATGTCCTTCATCTTCATTTTAAGAGCCTGGCGAACGAGGAATTTCTGAATCATATGAGCACTATGGTATCACAAACGAGAAAGCCGGACCTGTGGATCCGGTATCTCGTCTACCATACTGAGCGCTACAATCTTGAACCAATGCGCACATGCGGTACCGAGAGTCCGCGAACCGTACGCGTAGAGAAATAGAGTGCCGCGAGGAACAGAAACGCAATAAGTACTATAAGTCCTTCTCCTGAGAAGAGTGCTTCCGAGGTCTCGATGCGCGAGAATGCAAGGCTGCCGAACGTGAGCGTGCCTGCAACAGAGACAAGCATGTTCACATAATGAATTGCTTTTTGTGCTGGATTAGTTATTCCAGCGGTTATAACGAGCGTAAGAATAAGGAGCATCTGTGCACCAAAGGTGAATGGGAGCTCAGTACCAATAAACCTTGTTGCGAAGACTAAAGCAGCTGCGGTGAGGAACAGTGCACGAACTGTGTCGCCATGATAATGGGTAGGTCCCTGAGGCACCGGCTCGAACTCGCCTTCTTCATTCATATGCATGTAAGTATGGTACGTGCTTGCATAAAGTAAAGCACCGCCCGGGGAGAACCCCAGGCGGTGCTTTACGTATTCTTAGAGAAGCACTGTTGCCTGTCCTCCTGAGACCTCGGCGATTCCTCCAGGACTAAGGGTGTACGAGGTTTCAGCTCCGTCAGTAGTCTTTACTAGTGCTACCCCTGCGTTAAGCGGCGTTACGAACGCCTCGTGTCCAGCCATAACCGTGAACATACCTTCAGCTCCGGGAAGTGTGACCGACAACGCCTCACCATCGAAGAGATTCTCTCCGACGTTTGCGATAGTGAGGTGGAAGGTCTTTGCCATAGAGTATTAGCCTACCTGATCGATCGTTCCCTTCATGTAGAAGGCACTTTCAGGCTTGTCGTCATGCTTGCCCTCAACAATCTCCTTGAAGCCGCGAACGGTCTCCTCGCGAGACACATACTGACCCGGAGTACCGGTGAACGCCTCACCAACGAAGAATGGCTGCGAAAGGAAGCGCTCGAGCTTTCGAGCACGAGCAACCGTAAGACGGTCCTCATCTGAGAGCTCCTCGATACCAAGAATCGCGATGATGTCCTGGAGATCCTTGTAGCGCTGAAGCACCTGCTTCACCTGGTTAGCGACACGGTAATGCTCTTCGCCCACAATCTCAGGCGCAAGCGCGGTTGAGCTTGAGGCGAGCGGATCGATAGCTGGGTAGATACCAAGGGATGCGAGCTGGCGAGAAAGCACCACCGTACCATCAAGGTGCGCGAAGGTGGTTGCTGGTGCCGGGTCCGTAAGGTCGTCGGCTGGCACGTACACCGCCTGAATCGACGTAATGGATCCCTTCTTGGTTGAGGTGATGCGCTCCTGAAGCTTACCCATCTCCTCTGCAAGAGTCGGCTGGTATCCCACAGCGGACGGCACGCGTCCAAGAAGTGAAGACACCTCAGATCCTGCCTGAATGAAGCGGAACACGTTGTCCATGAAGAAAAGGACGTCCTTTCCTCCCTCATCGCGGAAGTACTCAGCCTGGGTGAGACCAGTGAGTGCCACACGTGCACGGGCACCTGGCACCTCGTTCATCTGGCCGAACACGAGCGCGGTTTTGTCGAGCACACCTGATTCCTCCATCTCATGGTAGAGATCGTTACCCTCACGCACGCGCTCTCCTACACCTGCGAACACGGAGTATCCTCCGTGCTCCTGGGCAACGTTACGGATGAGCTCCTGGATCGTAACGGTCTTTCCCACGCCAGCGCCGCCGAAGAGACCCACCTTTCCTCCCTTGATGAACGGAATCATGAGGTCAATTGCCTTGATACCGGTCTCGAAGATCTCTGCCTTCGTTGTCTGCTCGTCAAAAGACGGTGGCTGGCGGTGAATCGGAAGACGCTCAACGGAGGCCGGAATCTCGCCCTTGCCGTCGATTGCCTCGCCAAGAACATTGAAGAGACGGCCCAGCGCAGCCTGTCCCACAGGAACCGAAATCGCCGCACCGGTAGCCGTTGCCGTCTCGCCACGCGAGAGACCCGCCGTCTCGTTCATCGAAATGGTGCGCACACGGTCGAGACCAAGGTGCGAAGCAACCTCGAGCACAATCTTTCCGTGCTTGTCGTTTGCCGCAATAACGAGGGCGTCTTGGATAGCCGGACGATCCTTCTCGAAGTAGACGTCTACGACTGGCCCGATGATCTCTTTGATGATTCCTGTGTTCATAATGAATTAGTTATAGGGGTTTTCTCTTAAAATCTCAATTCTCTCAGGTTTCTTCCCCAGAGCTGATAAGCAGTCCTTCAATATCATCAATGAGATTCGAAAACATGAGTTTTTCTCCAATACCGAACTTCTCATTGGAGGAAATTGCCTGCTTTAGGTTGTAAACTTCTTCACCAATGAAGTGAATTTTCATCCAAGTTCTGAAGCTATCTTCAATCGTTTTTCCTGAATAGACACCGTGTGCATTTTCTTGTATTGAAAGGGAGATTCCTTCAGGATCCTGCATCTCGAGAGACCCCAGGAATAAATCCTTTATTTCCTGCGGTACGCGCGGGTTCGCGAACTCAGTATGATTCCTTACTTGTTGTTTGAACGTATCTAACTGGTTCGCCAAGGCAGGAACCATTTCGAGTACTTCCTTGTTTTGTTTAAACGGATTGAATGATTTTTCACTCATAGCGTTATACGGAGAGAGCTTCGCGCCCACTAACAATCTCCGAGACCTCTCGGGTGATCGCTGCCTGACGCACCTTGTTAAACTGCCTCGTCAAATCACGCACCACATCTTTCGACTTGTCAGACGCATTCTTCATTGCAACCATGCGTGCCGAATGCTCGGAAGCCTTCGACTCAAGCAGCATGTGGTAGAGCGCGATCGCGACGAGCTTCGGGATGAGTATCCCGAGCACCTCGCCGTCTGATGGCTCTACCTCATAGCTCGCAGGAGCTGCAATCGGCTCTTCACTCGACCACTTGCCCTTGGCGGGCACAATGCCGCCCACTATGTCTGCAAGTGCTGGAAGCGAGAGCGGCAATAGACGACGCATGGTTGGGATCTGCTCGAACGTAGACTTGAAGTTGCTGTAGACCGCAACAGCCTTGTCATATTTGCGAGCGAGGAATCCTTCAGTTATCTCCGTAACGAGATCCTCCATAATCGCGAGCGGAATCTCGTCTTGCTTGTTCTCGATAGCGCGCGCAACAGTGTAGCCGCGACGACTAAAGAACTCCTGTCCCTTCTTGCCGTATGCGAACACCGTTACGTCCTCGATTGAACGACCCTCTATTGCTTCAACAGCGCGTTTAAGAACGCCTGAGTTAAGAGCTCCGGCAAGTCCCTTGTCGCTTGTGATAACAACAAGGGCGAGCTTTGAGCCTTCACGCTCCTGGCCAAGAGGATGCTCCTTTACATGGCGCGTGCCGGCAAGGCGCGTGAGAAGCGAAAGTGCCGCACGAGCGTACGCGCGCCCCTCAAGCGCGGCAGCCTGCGTCTTGCGCATCTTCACAGCGGACACGGCCTCCATAGCGCGTGTCACCTTGTGCATGCGCTCGGTTGCTTTGATCTTCGTCTTGATGTCCTTAAGTGCCATATCTAATGTAGTGCCGCTGCCAATTTTATAACTGCGGCCCGTCGCATGCTAATCTCGTTCTTTTCTGTCGGCGACATTTCAGCCATGGTGCGATTGCTTCCTTTTGGTTGGAAGATTACATCC
>JALHML010000039.1 GCA_022844065.1 Minisyncoccota bacterium
CGATTGCCGGAGATCCAACGGTTTCTGCTGGCTTACTGCTGAATTCAGGCACTAAAACAGGCGTTTCAGCCACATATTGAGGTTTCTGCCATGTAGAGACCCTATCATTAGCTGGTTCTGCCTGTTCGACTACTGGTTCGACATCATCTTCTTTTCCAAATCTATGCTCTCTGATAGCTGAGTCTAGTACGTACCAATTACGACCAACTAGACGAGCCTCCACCCTCCCTTCTCGACAAAGCTGACCGACATAGTCTTTCGCATAACCAGTAATTTTTGCCGCCTGCTTTGACGAGATGTAAGTCTTGTCACCAATAGTTATCTCATCCATGCATGGATTATAATACTTTCTTGCCTCGTTTCAGATAGGTTATGAACACCTGCAAGTCGAGCTCGATTTGCAGATAAAAGAAACTCCTCAGGATCTCTCCTGAGGAGTTTCTTTTATCTGCTTGGCTAGGACGCTTTATGAAGCTCCTCAAGAAGTAGCTTCTTGAGTGTTCCAGGATTCCCAGCTCCCTGAGTTGCCTTCATGCTCATACCAATAAGAAACTGGAGAGACGACTCCTTGCCTGATCGGTACTCAGCTGCAGGACCTTCGTGGTCCTTGAGGACTCTGAGCACCGTCTCACGAAGAGCTCCTTCATCACTAACCTGGATTAGTCCTCGGTCCTTGGCAATAGTTTCTGGGTCGCCGCCATCCTCCAAAAGGGTTGCTAGGACATCCTTTGCTCCTCGAGAAGAAAGATCCCCCTTAGACACGAGGCGGATTAGCGAGACGAACGAAGTTGGAGCGAGTCCTTGGTACTCCTCCTTGCCGCTCTTTGCATACCAACCAGCCACATCTGAAATGAGGTAATTCGCACAAGCAAGGAGAAGTGCTGTGTCATCTTCAACTTCAGTAATAACAGCATCGAAAAATTCACCCCGTTCCTTGGAGCCTGCGAGGAACGCCACATCGCTTTCCTTAAGACCCAGCTCTTGGTATCGCGCCCTGCGTTCCCACTGAAGCTCGGGGAGCGACGCGCGTAATGCTTCAGGAGCAAACTCAGGAATCTCAGAGAGCATCAGCTTAGGGAGATCCGGTTCTGGGAAGTAGCGGTAGTCCGCGCTCCCCTCCTTAAGCCGCTGGGAGAAAGTCTTCTGTCCCCCTTCGTCCCATCCTCTCGTTTCTTGCAGAACGGCACCCCCCTCATCAAGTAGTTTGGACTGCCGTGCAATTTCAAATGCAATCGCGCGCTCAACCGAGCGGAAGGAGTTTATATTTTTAACCTCCACATATTTCTTCGCCATCGTGCCGTCTTTCGACACTGAGACATTAGCCTCGATTCGCATCTCTCCCTTCTCGAGATTTGCATGAGAGGCTCCAATAGTGCGAAGAAGTAGCTGGAGTTCGCGCGCAAATACTCCTGCGGTCTCTGCGTCATGGATAACCGGTTCGGTTACAAGTTCCATGAGTGGCACGCCTGCTCGATTGAAGTCAACGAGACTAACTCCCTCGCTCGTTGTGTGAGACGAACGAGCGGTGTCCTCTTCAAGATGTACTCGCGTGATAGCAACGCCCGCGAGCTCACCCCCGGACACGAGCGGATGTTCGTACTGACTAATCTGATATCCCTTCGGGATGTCTGGATAGAAATAACTCTTGCGATCAAACTCAGTAAAGTCAGCGAGCGTGCTGCCAAGGGCGGTTCCAACCTGGAGCACCTTTCGCACTGCCTCCTTGTTCGCAACAGGCAGCGCTCCCGGGTGCGCCATGCACACCGGACAAACATGCACGTTTGGCTCAGAGCCCTCAGGCTCGTTCTTGCACGAGCAGAACATCTTCGTTGAGGTGTTCAGCTCTACATGGATCTCAAGGCCTATGGTCGGCCGGTAGTCGCTCATAGAAGTGATGCTAGCACAGGCGCAAGTTCCCCCGCCACCTAAGCCTCGTCCCGGGCAAGCTCTTTCGTGAGGGTATCGGAAAATGCCTTGAGGAGATTCTCGTCTGCAATGGAGAGCGCGAGTACCCTCTTCCCTGCTACCTTCTCGAGGTCAATTCGTAGCTTTTCAGCCTCTTCTGGCGACAAAAGGTCCACTTTCGAGAGCACAACGAGTTCTTCTTTCTGGTCGAGCCCGTTACCAAATGCCTTTAGCTCGTCCCGTATGGCCCTATAGGCTGCAACGACGTCTTCTTGCTCAACCGAGACGAGATGTACAAGAAACTTTGTACGTTCTATATGCTTGAGGAACCGAGAACCAAGACCTCGCCCCTCCGAGGCACCTTCAATAAGTCCTGGAATATCAGCGAGGATACGTCCGTAAAAATCTCCGAGATGGGGATCGAGGGTTGTGAAGGGATATGCCCCAACGCGTGAGCGGGCACGGGTGAGCTCGTTCAAGAGCGAGGACTTCCCGGCGTTTGGAAAGCCGATAAGACCCGCGTCCGCGATGAGCTTTAGGGTGATATGGATATCCCCAGTCTGGCCGTTTCGCCCCGGCATGGAGTTCATAGGGTTCTGATTTGTCGGGCCCTTGTAGTGGGCATTCCCATAACCTCCCGGTCCTCCCTTAAGCACAACGATGCGCTCCCCTTCCTTAAGAAGGTCGAACACGTCACCGGTTGAGGAGACCGCTACGGTGCTGCCAACCGGAAGCTTAAGCACCACTGGTTCTCCATCCTTTCCGTGACGATCATTGCCTTCACCTGGTCCTCCGTTCTCTGCCTTAATGCGCTTCGTGTAGCGATACGCGGCAAGCGCTCCGAGATCACGGACCGTCTCGACAATAATGTCGCCACCACGTCCCCCATCGCCTCCCGCAGGACCGCCCTTATCCTTCCCTTTCATGTGTAGCCATCGCACAACACCCGGACCTCCGTGTCCGGCTACTGCGTGTACGTGCATCTCATCGACGAAAGCCATTTTATGCACGATACCACAGAACGTTGACTTTACCTAGTATTATAGGCATGATGCGACCAGGCGTTCCTTGAGAACGTATTCACTCACCGTAGAAAAGGAGGTGCGCCATGGGCGACACCGTACTCAAAATTGGCGGATCTTCGCTGGCATCCGCTGAAGGTTTCAGACAAGCTGCCAAAGTCATTCGCAACGACTCGAAGCGTCGCTACATCATTGTGTCAGCTCCGGGGAAACGCCCCAAAGAGGACATGAAAGTTACTGATCTTCTTCGGAGCTTGCGCAGTACCCAACATCCAATCGATACGATGCGCGCCGTGAAAGAGCGATTCGTCGAGATCGCAAAGGGTCTTGAATTCGAACAAGACTTTGTGGATTTTCTGGCTGCAAGCCTTGATGAGGCTGAGGCTCGCTTCAAGAAGCTTCGGTGTGAGACCCGGTTCGATTACATCGAAAGCCGTGGAGAGTATCTGAGCGCACTGATGCTTGCAAAGGTGCTCGGCTCGGATTGGCAATGCATCGATGCGACAAAACTGATCCGATTCAGCATTTCAGGACAGTATGACGCCATCATGACAAGACGTGCATTCCGCAGAGCCAAGCTTTCGGGGAATGTTGTTATTCCCGGATACTATGGCTGTGACTCTCGCGGAAGGATTCATACCTTCTCTCGAGGTGGCTCTGATATTACCGGCGCGGTTGTGGCCGCAATGATTGGTGCTGACCTTTACGAAAATGCCACGGACGTGCCAGGTGTGTATGTGGCCAATCCGAACATGCTTGTCATGACTCCGACCCTGATTGGTCGCATGTCGTACTCGCAGATGCAGGAGATGGCCTACCGCGGTGCGAATGTACTGCATTACGAGGCGATCTACCCTGTTCGGGAGGCCCGAATTCCTACGAGACTCTTCGGTCTCCTGACGCCGAATAATCTCGGGACGTATATCTACCCCGATGACGACAAGCGTGCCTACAGCGACCATTGCATTACTGGCATCACAGAGAAACCGGGATTTACGATGTTCTCCATCACGAAGCCCGGTATGAACGCAGACGACCAGTTTACCCTCAAGGCACTCTCAGCGCTTTCTGGGTACGGACTTGGGTACGATCACATTACGACCGGACTCGACACGCTAGACATTATCGTTCCTGACGATAAGATCGGCGACCGACGTGAAGCGATCGCACAAACGATTCGGGACATGTGCAGTGCTGACGTCAACTTAACGTCTGAGGTCGGCATTGTTTGTGTCGTCGGCCAAGACCTTGGGAAAAGCTTTGTGAAAGTAACACATATCCTGAATACACTCGCCGTACGGGGCATAGAACCTATTTTCTATGAACTCGGAGGGAGCCGCACGAACCTTGTCATTGGCGTTGCGCAAGTACGCCTACGAGAAACAGTTGGTGCAATCTATGAGTACATGTTTCGCAATCATCTGTGACAAAAAGAGAGCCGCCCCGGAAACGGGACGGCTCTTCTTCCTTACCTGAAACTATTTGGAGACGATAACCCAACCCTCTGCAAGAAGTGGCTCGGCCTTCTTGTACTTCAGGCTCTGCGTCTCCTCGCCCTTTTGTATTGTTACCTCATCGTTTCTGCTGTATGCATTGTCGTTTCGGATTGGTGCTGGAGCCTCAGCACTCGTGTCGCTTCCTTCCGACGCTGCGACAAGTTTCGCGCGTGTCTTCTCTTCTTCCGCACGCATGCGGGCATCGTCTGCCGGACGTATACGAGGAATGGCTTCCGCTACCGCTGTTGCAATGCTTTCCTGCATCGTCTTAAAGCGCGCAAGACCTTCCTTTCGATACTCAATCAACGGATCACGCTGTCCGTACGCGCGAAGGGACACCGAGCGGCGAAGATAGTCCATGGTCTCGAGGTGCTCAAGCCAGAAGGTATCCGTAACCTGAAGGAGTAAGCGGCGCATGAGCATCGCAACGGCTTCAGCGCCAAACTCCTCGCGCTTGTGATCGAATGCGGCAAGCGCTTCCGGACTTCCGCTAATGAGCGTCCGTATCAAGTCTTCAATCTCCTCGTTGGTCCCCTTGAGGGCGGTCATACGCTCGCGGTATACCGATAAGCGCTGGGTGTTAAGCACATCGTCGTAGGAGAGCACCTGCTTACGGGAATCGAAGTTGAAGCCTTCAATGCGCTTTTGTGCAGTCTCGAGAGCCTTCGTGATAAGCGAGCTCTGTATCGGCTCGTCTTCAGGGATCTTGAAGGATCCCATGACGTTCTTAACCATATCCGACGCAAAGACGCGCATGAGCTTGTCATCAAGCGAGACAAAGAATCGTGTCTCACCCGGATCGCCCTGACGGCCAGAACGGCCACGCAGCTGATCATCAATACGACGTGCCTCATGGCGCTCGGTACCGATAACCGCAAGACCCCCGAAGCTCCTCACCTCTTCGCGCATCTCTTCAGAGGCTCCAATGCCTCCAAGCTTAATGTCGACACCGCGTCCTGCAAGGTTGGTTGCAACGGTAACGCCTCCCTTCCTGCCGGCACTCGCAATAATCTCTCCTTCACGCTCATGGTTCTTTGCGTTAAGGACCTCGTGTGGAATACCCACCTCCCGCAGCGCTTCGCTCACCACCTCGTTGTCCTCAATAGATACGGTACCAATAAGAACCGGCTGTCCTTTCTCGTGCACGGCTTTTACGTGGGCGGCAAGTGCGGTGTACTTCCCGCGTGCATTCTGGAAGATAAGGTCGTCATAGTCCTTACGCGCAATTGGACGATGGGTTGGTACTTGGACCACCTCAAGGCCGTAGACGGTGAAGAATTCCTCTTCTGAGGAGAGGCCGGTACCGGTCATTCCCGCGACAGCCTCGTACATACGGAAATAGTTCTGGAATGTAACCGACGCATACGTGCGCGTCTCTTTCTGAATTGGTACACCTTCCTTCGCCTCAACAGCCTGGTGCAAGCCCTCGCTCCAGCGACGGCCCGGCTGCAAGCGCCCCGTAAACTCATCCACAATAACGATCTCGCCATCCTTCACGACGTATTCTTTGTCACCCCTAAAGAGAGCCTTTGCGCGCACTGCCGTATCGAGATGATGGGCATACTTCATACCCCCTTCTGCATAGAGGTTTTCAATTCCCAGCGCTTTCTCTGCCTTATTAATAC
>JALHML010000040.1 GCA_022844065.1 Minisyncoccota bacterium
AGGCCTCGACCCTCCAGGTAGGCCAGAGCCTCCGAGTTTTGCTGAAGGGCCTGCTGCCATACCTCAGCCACGCGCTCCAAAATTTCATAGGGAAAAGGGTCCTCTGCGCGCGCGTCCTCTTGGGCGTGCGCTGTTCCAGCATGCTGCTGTAATTGGGCCAATGCCTCCGTGAACGACAACCTGGCGTGCTCTTGCAAAAAGGTGACGTGGTCGCCGGACTTGCCGCAGCCAAAGCAATGATAGACCCCCTTCTTGATGTCGATAGAAAGCGACGGCGTCTTCTCCTCGTGAAATGGACAAAGAGCCTTGCATCCCCGCCCCCGCCGGACCACCTCGATGCCAAAGATCTGGAAAAGCTCCGCCAGGTCGACCGCGGCTTTCAAGTCGCCGATCTTCTTGCGGTCTGGTGTCGGGGTCATCTCTGGCCCCATTCCTGGCACAGCTCGTCCAGTTGTTGTCGCTGCTGCTCGACGAAGTACGTGTAGTTGCGAAGCGTGTAAAAGAGCTGGAGCAGATCGCTGGTGAGAGGGCCCTGCAAGTCGGGCTGCTGGCAAAGGAGACGCACCACCTCCTCAAGACGCACCCGAGCGCTGCCAATCGGTTCTACCAACACGGCGCAGACCTCCGGGCAAAGTCTCCAAGACGCTCCCAGAAAACGGGCATGGCCTGCAGATGACGAGTAAAGCGTTCGCTGAGGCCGCGCAACTCTTCGACCAGGTCGCCGGGCACCCGGTGGCGCTCCAGTTCATCGCAGAGCAAATAAAGGCGGTCGGCGGCTTCCTTGGGTGTGTAATTTATGGGGTCGGGTAGTGGGGTCACGATCTGGCCTCCTCAAGTTAAGTTGTCGATAGAGTCATTTTTTGTGACTTTCAAGAGTAGACTAGAAATTTATAACGTCTACTCCTATGGATTGTCAACGGTCTATATCTTGAGAAACAGACACCCAAAATGGTAGCATGTCTATGAAGTGGAGGTTTTTCGTGTCACTTGGACGTCAAATCGTTAAGCTGCGAATGCAGAAGCAATGGAAGCAAAAAGATCTCGCCGCAAAGCTGGGGATCAATCAGCGTCATCTAGTCCGATGGGAGCTCGATCAAGCAAAACCTCGACCCAAGGGAATGAAGCTTTTAGCGGAAGTTTTAGAGGTGACTGTAGAGGAACTCGTTGAGGAAGCTGAGCGCAGCCCCCTTTCTAGGATTGAGGACCCGGAACTGAAAGAACTCGTGGAGAACATCCCGAGCTTGAATGAGAGCAAGCAAGCGGCACTTAAAATCGTCCTGCGAGACATGCTTACGTGCCAGCAGATCCAGAGATTTAACAGAGCCTCCTAGAAGGCGATTCCACAGAAGTTTCTAGGTGCAAGCGCCTAGAAAAGCCGAACGCCTCAGGCCATGAACCTGAGGCGTTCGTGTCTCACCCTGCTAAAGAAAGGAGGTGAGACGTATGGAGCTTTTACTGGCTTTTTCAGTAATTGTGTTGGCTTTGGCCATCTTCGCCAGCGTAATGCTGAAGAAGTAACCTGAGCTAACGGGGCGGTCAGGTCATACAGGGACTTGGCCGCCTTCTCCTTTTCTAGGGTAGCACATCCGTCAAAACCTGCCAACCCACGGCTTCTGGGCGAAGCCTTTTGAGTTCGCGGTTTGGCCGCCCAACTGCGAACCTACGCCAGGCCACCGCGCCAAACCGGGAACAAGTCGCCCGCCGGGGCGAAAATACCGGCTAGCTCTCGGCCAGGCGCTCCATGCCCGCCGCCAGCTGGGCCGGCGTGGTGTGGGTGTAGAGTTGAGTTGTCCGAAAGCTCTTGTGGCCAAACACCGCGCTCACGGTGGGCAGACTGGCGCAGTGGGCAAGGCGCGAAGCTGCGGTGTGCCGGAAAGTGTGGGGAGAGCAACGCACATCCAGGTCCGCCCGCTCGCGATAACGCTGGATCCGGTCCCGCAGTGAACGGGTTGGCAACCGAGCGTGGTGCCGGGTCACCAACAACGGCGACTCCTGCGCCACCGCAAAGCCCCGACTGCGATTAAAGTGCACCAGGTCGACGACGGCCTGGCGGGCAATGCGGTTAAGCGGAACCTGGCGATGGCGACCGCCCTTGCCAACCACCTCCACCCACCGGCGAGGAAGACCGTCTCGAGTCAACACGTGACCGACATCCAACCCACAAAGCTCCCAAGAACGCAGGCCGGTATGAAGAGCGAGAGTGATGAGCGCCCGATCTCGCAGACCAAATGGCTCGCCAGGGCGGATAGCGGAGAGCAACTGCTGCTCCTGAGTAGAAAGCAAAATACGCATAGTGGAACTCCTTAGAAAAATGTGCGCAAGGGAGTGACGGAGGCCCCGCCCATCGCACCCTCTCTTCGAGCAGCTCGGTCAAGGGCGATTGCCGCGCAGCGGCTGGCCCCTGCCCGAAAGGTGGCCCGGCCAGCCGCGGAGCGGCAATCGGCGAGCGTAGCGAGCGGACCCTTGACCGGGCTGCTACTTTCAGGGTGCGATGGGCGGGGCCGAAGTTCAGTGCGTGGAAGTCGCGACTCTTTGAGTAAGTGAAATGCGGTCAAAGCCTTATTTTACAGGCTCTGTTCAGCAAGCCTAGGCAAGCTCATCACAGAATCTGCCGAGCTTGCTGAGCTTGCCCAATGGCAAAAGTAGCACGTGAAACGCAGTTCCGCGGCATTGCGCACCTCACGCCAACCCCTGTGGCCCGCAGGGGCACACCAAAGCAAAGCTCTCGCTCACACGGCCCACAGCCTGTGAAACTGAGGGGCCGTGTGACCGCTCCGCTTTCAGCCAGCACCCGGCCCCCAAAGTCTTGCGCCTGTCGCTCTTCTTGCTTTGGCCTGGGCCACGCCCGAAGGGCTCGCGAAGCGAGCTTTTGGGCCAAAAGCGGGGCCCAGGCCGGAGCCCCGCTTTCGCGCTCTCTCGCCTGGGCCGTGAAAGGAAATTTTTTCCAGAGGGCGACCTGTGTCGGGTTCGACATGCATTGAGGCGGACTGAGGCAATGCCAGAAACGAATTCTCAGCCCAAAACCCTCGCGCAATCCATTTCCGAAAGCCGGCCCTGAGAATGGCCATAGCCGAGTCAGAAAGCCTGCATTAAGGCGGCGCAAAGGCCCATCTGAAAAGGGTATTAACGATAAACCCGAAGCCTTCAAAGAAGAAAAAATCGGAGGCCCTCATGCGCAAAACATTCACCCTCACCGCGGCACTTTTCGTGATGGGCTGCGGTAGCAGCGAGTTCAACGGTTTCCCAAATAACCCCATCCCGCTGGCCGCTCCCACGGCCGTGCCCGACTTTTTTTCGACGCCGGGCAATTCTCAGCTCTCCGCTTCGGTCACCGCCAACGATACCCTCAATGGCGCCACGGTCAGCCAGTTTCAAAACCCCAGCACCTCCGGCGGCACGGTGGCCATCACCAGCAACGGGGCCCTCACCTACACCCCGCCCAATGGCGCCGCCAATCTCAGCGACACTTTTACGTATACGCTCAGCAATGGGGCCGGGTCTTCTACCGCCACGGTGACCGTGCAGGTTGGCCCTCTGGGCCTTTTCGTCAAGAACGACGCACCGGGCGGAGGCAATGGCAGTCAGGCCAGTCCCTTTAACACCCTGGCCGCCGCCCAGGCTGCCGCAGTGGGTGTGCCGGGCGCCGAAATCATCGTTTTCCGGGGCGACGGGAGCAGCACCGGCCAGGCCGGGCCGGTGACCCTGTTGGCCAACCAGACCCTGCGCGCCCAGGACCCGGCCAACCCGCCGCTGCTCACCGGACCCATTACGCTGGCCACCAACACCACACTCTCGGATTTGCGCCTCAACGGCGCTGGAGGCGTGATCGCCAACGGCATCGCGGGCTTTACGATGCGCAACTGCACCGTCAGCAATACCACCGGCGACGGCCTGGCGCTCACCAATCTCACTGGCAACGTCACCCTGACGGAAAATCAGTTGCTGCAGAACGGCGGCCGCGGCCTGGCCCTGCAGGCCAACTCCGGCCTCTTAGGTATGGCCCTCAGCAACAACACCATCAGCCTCAGCACCACCGAAGGGATTTTCGCCAATGTGACCGGCACCTCCAACGTCACCTGGACCGAGACCGGAACGCGCATCCTCGATGCCGGCACCAACCCCTTTGGTAACAGTTGGAACCTGTTTTCGCGCAACACCGGAGCTTTCAATGCCACCATGACGGGCTGTATTAGCGACGGAGCCAGCCGCTTCGGATTGGAGATGCAGTCCTTTGACGCCAGCAACACCACCCTGGTCTTCGATCAGGGCATCGTGCGCAACGGAGCGGACCGAGGTCTCGTCTTTGGGGCGCTCGGAAACTCGAATTTCAAGGCCCGCGTCTCCAACACGCAGACCCACCAGAACCTGCCGGGCTTTGGTTTTGAGGCCGGGAACGCCCAACTAGCCCTGATGTGCCTGAGGCTGGTCGGGGTGAATTCCGATGTCTATCGGCTGGGCAATAACGCCCCGTCAGCCCCTTTCAATATCGAGAACTTTGTCAACTTTGGCACAGAGAATACCGGCGTCCTCAATGTAACCGGCACCATCAACAGCGTGCCCATTGGCTCCTGCGGCATCCCCTAGAGAGCCTCGAGGCGCACCACCCGAAGCCGCTCCGCGTTCTTGAGGTAGCGATTGAGGTCCAAATGAAACGTCAGTCGCGAGTTTTCGGCCGGTGGCTGCGTGCTGGCCTGAGCAAGTTGGTCGGCATAAACTACACTGGCATTGGCCACTGCTTTTAGAACCGCAGTCTGGGAAACCCCGGCGGCGATGGCCTCGTCCGCGCTGGCATACCATTTGCCATCGATTTGAAGCTCCAGGTGGGGAAGCAATACCAATTCCAGTGGGCTGAATCCAAAGGGGTTGGACGCGGAATAGGGAGGTCGCACGTTGGAGGGAATATCCCAGGCCCCATCGCGATAAAACGAAGACAGAGGCAGGGTGCTCTTGAGTCGCGCCCTCGAGAACCTAGTCCCGTCATCGACCCCGCTGGCCGACAAATCCACCGACATAGAAACTGCCTTGGAATCGAAAGCCACGGTGGCCCGCTCCACCTGCATGGGGGCGCCGGCGCCCGAAGAAGTCTTGCCGGCATTGAGCACGGTACCCACCACGGTGCAATCCTGCAGCTTGATGCCATCCTCGCCTGCGGCATAAATGAGGCCCTGCAAATAGGAGGACCCCGCCCCCTGGCCCGTCACCGAAACGGAACCTTGCGACAGGATGGCCACCTGATTGTCGGCACTCAGTTGGGCCCCGCCCTGGATGGTGACGTTGCCGTCCACCAGCAGGGCACCGGCGCCGGTGATGGGGCCTTCGATGACCAGGTTGCCGCGCACTCGCAGGGTGGCGCCGTTCAAGGCCAGGCCCTTTGTAAAGGTCAACGATTCGCCAGACGTCGGAGACCACTGCAGCAGCCCGGAGAGTTTTTCGCTATCTTGAAAATCAGATCGGGGCAGGGTCTGGGTGTTGGGGTCTGAGGTGAAATCCAATTCAGACAAGGAAATGAGGGGGACATCTTCGGTGCGGGCATTGGGCAGCAGTTCGCCATCCACTTTGACGGTGTCCTCATCGATGTCCACCGAGCCGGCAGAATGGCCCGTGCCCACAATGGTGGACTGGCCTTTTAAGACCAGGGCGGCGCCGCCGGCGTCGTCGAGGCCCTGGGTCATCATTTCGGCAGGGCCCAGGCTGTCCAGATCCAGGCCGGCGGTGGGGTCAAAGCCGGCGGGGACCGAGCCCAGGACCAGGCCGTTCTGCGATCGGATGGGGCCGGAGCTGGCGATGGCATAAGGAAAGGGTGGGGCGGCAATCAGGGCCCGATAAGTTGAAGTGTAGCCATTGCAGTGGCCGGTGCTGGTTAAAAGCAAGGCTCCAGGCGGGCAATTTCTGACGATGAAATCGCCGCGCACATTGTTGACTGAGGCGTTGGGGCGGGAGGGGTCAAAGGTCAGCGAAAAACCGGCTTTGGGATCGTGGGTGTGGGGCATGGTGCGCTCCAGC
>JALHML010000041.1 GCA_022844065.1 Minisyncoccota bacterium
ACGAATTAGGTTGTTGTAAATTCAGTGCGTAATGACTGAAGCCCTGCAAGCGCAGGGCTTCCTTGGCGGAGACGGAGGGATTCGAACCCTCGGAGCCTTTTACAGCTCGCCTCGTTAGCAGTGAGGTACTTTCGACCACTCAGCCACGTCTCCTTCCGTACTACCGTATCATTTCGGCCCTAATGCGCCAATGTGATACCGAGTACTGCGGTCGAACCAGCTGATTCTATGGCTTCTGTGGCGGCAGTAAGCGTGCTGCCGGTTGTTGAAACATCATCCAACACTATATAGGTATGGCTAGGGTCTGGGGGAGACGATACACCGAAGGCTCCTGCAACGTTTGTGCGGCGTTCCGTACCACTAAGGGTGGTTTGGGGAAGGGTGTCACGGGTGCGCACCAATAGGTCCGTATCAAGATAGACATGCGGAAGCTTTTTCGCAGCAAGCCGTGCAATGCGTTCTACTTGGTTATACCCTCGCTCCTTCCGGCGCTCGCTCGAGAGCGGAACAGGAACAAGTACGAGTGGAGAGTCGTCGAGAATGGTATTGGCTGCACTCCACTCGTTTAAATAGTCTACGAGCACACCCGCAAGGAGTGTCTGAGCCTTTTCGTTGTCTTTAAACTTGGCGGCCGTGATGCAGGCACGTACGAGGGGTTTTCGATAGGGGAGGAGCGCAACGATATTATCGGTGACACGCACCGGCCGGGCATACTGGCCGATTGATTCGAGAGTGGCGTCCTCGACGAGCACCGCTCGGTGACTTAATGGGAACAAAAGGTCGAGGATAAGGCGAAGGGCGCGCATGCCCGCATGATACAATCCCCGCAATGGGCTTTCTGTCTAAACTTTTCGGTACAGGCAGCAAATCAAAGAGCGTCATTGGCGTCGATATTGGCTCGTCCTCACTCAAAGTAGTGCAGCTGCGCCGCGAGGGCGGCACGGCTGTGCTTGAAACCTATGGCGAACTTGCACTCGGGCCCTATGCAGGAGTCGAAGTCGGACAAGCGACAAATCTGCCTGCAGCGAAGATTGCAGAGACATTGAATGATCTCTTGCGCGAGGCGAATGTAACCACAAAGGATGCGGGAATTTCCATCCCTTTCTCTCGGTCCCTCCTTACTCTCGTTGAGCTCCCGCGCCGCAATGACCCTTCCGAACAGAAAACGGTTATTGAGCTTGAGGCACGGAAGTACATCCCTGTCCCCGTGTCCGAAGTCCAACTCGACTGGTTCATTATTCCGGAAGCGTTATCTGAAGGAGCAGAACCGTCACCAAAGGTTCAGGTGCTCTTAGTTGCAGTGCATAACGATGAACTTACTCTGCTCGAGGGTGTCGTTCGGGGCTCTGCACTTGCGGCTACGTTCTACGAAATAGAGATTTTCAGTACTATCCGTTCGGTTGTGGACGAGCCAGTGAAGCCAGTCTTGGTGCTTGATATCGGTGCCTCCGCCACAAAAGTCTATGTCGTTGAGCATGGGGTGGTTGCACTTTCTCATAATATTCCAAGTGGTGGCCAGGATGTGACCCGTACGATTGCGACCTCGCAAGGAATAACGGTGGGTAATGCCGAGATGATGAAGAAGGAGCATGGCTTTGCAAACGAGGCCGGTACGTACGACCATCGTTCTATAGAGCTCGTGTTCTCCCGTATCTTTGAGGAGGCGAAGCGAGCACTTGCTCAGTACGAGAATGCGAAAGGGAAGAAAATTTCATGCCTTGTCCTTACGGGTGGCGGCGGTGTTACGAAAGAGCTCGCCACGTATGCAAAGACCTTCTTCTCGGTAGACGTTCGCATCGCCGACCCGTTTGGCAAAACACAGGCGCCCGCGTTCATGCGTCCGGTGCTGGAAGCAATTGGTCCTGAGTTTGCAGTTGCGGTTGGTCTGGCGCTTCGGAAGCTCGAAGAAGAGGCATAATGCGCTGTGCATAAGAGCGCCTATTTCGCTCATTGTTCCCGTATACTCTAAAGTACTGTGGCCCTTCCTCCGACCATTCCAACATCATTTGTGCCGAAGCAGCCGGTAGCGACGTCGTCGCGCAAGCAGCAGAGCGGTACGAATATATTCTTCATTGTTGGCGGTGTGATTGCGATTATCTCCGTCGCACTTGCCGCTGGTGTGTTTGGGTACGAGATGTACCTCAAAAATACACGAGACCAGAAGTCAGCGAACCTTACACAGGCTCAGAAAGAAGTAAATCTTGATACGGTCGAAGGTTTCATTCGCCTTAAGAGCCGCTTGAATACCGTTCAGAGCCTTCTTGACCAGCATGTGCTGCTCTCACAGTTCTTCGATACGCTCGAATCGAGGACACTGCAGACCGTGCGGTTCAGCGGATTGTCGCTCGCAGTAGAGGATGATCGATCAGCGGAAATAAAAATGGAAGGCGTTGCACGCAGCTTCAATGCTCTTGCTGCACAGAGCTCTATGATTGCTGCAGAGAAGCGTATCAAGCGTGCCATCTTTTCCGATATCTCCGTGAACAAGAATGGAACCGTTTCCTTTTCGCTAACCGCCACAATTGATCCGCGACTTATAACGTCTGGAGAGGTCTTCCCTGGCATCTCTGACACACCAACAACACTTCCAGCACCGACGACTGCACCAAAAGCAGCCACAACGTCTGCTGCAACAACGTCACCAGTGACGCCTGCAGCACCAAGCACTGCGACCACCACCCAACCACAACTATGATTGTTTCCCGCATCATTCCTATACTTCTCGTAATCGGCGCTATCGGTCTTTTTATCGGGTACACGCAACCAACCTATGGTGGCTCTATTGCTACACTTAAGGACGAGATTACTGGTCTCGATAGCGCGCTCAATGCGGCAGAGCAGTTTAAACTTAAAGAGGCTCAGCTTACGCAGCAACGAAAGGCAATGCCAGCAGAGCAGCTCGAGCGACTCGAGGCCTTTCTTCCGGACAGTGTCGACAATGCGCAGCTTATTGTTGATTTGAACTCGCTTGCTGCCCGCTCAGGAGTGCAGCTCTCCGAGTTTAATATCGCGAGCGGAAATAGTGGATCTGATACGAGCTCCTCTGCAAGGACCAATACTGCACCACTTGGTGCCGCGGGGGTTGTCTCGGGCCCCGCTGCTATGGCGCCGCAGTCAAATACGCTCGCACTCCAGACGTCACAGCCAACTGAGTCTCTCGAGCTTTCGGTATCCGCTACCGGCAGCTACGCAGCATTTCGTACCTTCCTCTCTGGGGTAGAGCAGAGCTTGCGTCCGCTCGATGTGATTGAGCTATCTGTGCAGGATTCTGATACGGGGGTCTATACCTACGACATAACGTTCCGTCTTTACTGGCTCCGCTAACGGCATACTTTATGGCACTCTCAAAGAAAAAAACCATCATCATTGCAGCTAGTATCGTCGTGCTCGGCGTTGTGGTGTATTTCCTCTGGCTCCGGCCCGCGCCAGTTGATAATGTTTCTATTAATAGCTTTGGACCTACAGGACAGGCGCAAGCAACGTTCTTAACGCTCGCAGCACAGCTCCAGCCAATTGCATTTAATGCGAGCGTGCTTGAAGATCCACGTTTTCTGTCACTCGTTGATATAAAGACCGCAATCCTTCCAGAAGCGTCAGGTCGTACTGATCCGTTCGCACCCCTGGCAGGAGTGAAGAGCGAACAGTAATTCCCCAGTACGTGCGTCTAGAGAGCGGTATATCGTAGTACACTTCAGAGAGTGTTCACGGCTGTGCGCATTATCGGTCGTTTCATAATCTAAGGGGCTTGTGCCTCACCATTCGGGATGAACCTCGTTGCCCTTCTTAAAGAAAAAGGAATACTCTCTCCAGAAGACGCTGAAAGCGTCGAGGAAGAGGCACGTACCACTGGTTTTCCGATTGATACGTTTCTGGAGAAGAAAGGAATTACTCTCGAGAAAGCGTATGCAGTTGTCTCTGAGAAGTACGGTATCCCGTACCGGGCGTTGCCAAACGAGCTCAAAGACCAAAAAGCACTTTCCTACATACCAGAAGAATCCGCACGACATTACGAGTTCGTGCCAATAGAGGTTGCAGACGGTGCGCTTGCGGTTGGTATTCTTGACCCGGATAACATTGAGGCACTTGATGCGCTCCAGTTCATCTCATCGAGGGTTGGTATGCCGTACAAGCTGTTCATTATCTCTCGGAATGATTTTGATAAGGTGCTGAAGGAATATGAGAATCTCTCCGGCGAGGTTGGGGAAGCGCTTTCTGAAATTGAGGGCACGGCTGCAGCACCCCTGGATGATGCTAAAGGGAAGGGGACACCAGAAGAATCCGTTGATACGAATATAAAGGCCGATGCGCCGGTAACCAAAATTGTGGCCACAATTCTGCGGTACGCGGTAGAGGGTGGGGCGTCTGATATCCACGTTGAGCCAACACCTGAGAAGACCCGGGTTCGCTTTCGTATGGACGGCGAGCTCCATACCTCGCTTGAACTCCCGGCAAAGGTGCATCCAGCCGTCGTTGCGCGTATCAAAATTCTTTCGCAGATGCGTCTCGATGAGAAACGAAAGCCACAGGACGGTAGGTTCTCTGCGACCGTGGAAGGGCGCCGTATCGACTTCCGTGTGTCGACCTTCCCGACTCAGGGAGGTGAGAAGGTGGTGATGCGTATTTTGGACAGTGCGAAGTCGGTTGCGACGCTTGAGACTATTGGGCTTTCAGAAGCGGACCTCGCACAGGTGCGCGAAATAATTAAGCAGCCGT
Source organism: Minisyncoccota bacterium (assembly GCA_022844065.1). Classification (GTDB taxonomy): domain Bacteria; phylum Patescibacteriota; class Minisyncoccia; order Phycocordibacterales; family Phycocordibacteraceae; genus C7867-001. The sequence continues at coordinate 4,714 of JALHML010000041.1, forward strand.
ACGGGATCATCCTTATTGCAGGACCTACAGGTTCGGGTAAGTCGACGACTTTGTTTTCGATGCTTACCGAGCTCGATCGGGAATCAGCGAACGTGGTGTCAGTTGAGGATCCTGTTGAGTACGAAATTTCTGGTGTTGCGCAGTCGCAAGTGCGTCCGGAGATTGGGTACACCTTTGCCTCGGGTCTGCGTTCCATCCTTCGCCAGGACCCTGACATCATCATGGTGGGGGAGATTCGCGATAAGGAGACGGCTCAGCTTGCGATTCAGGCTGCACTTACCGGACACCTTGTATTCTCAACCATTCACACGAACACGGCGGCGGGTGTTATACCGCGTTTGGTTGATATGGGCGTCGATCCCTACTTGATTGCACCGACCCTGATTGCGGCGATTGGGCAGCGTCTCGTGCGTAAGCTCTGCCCGGGTGCCGGAAAACCAGTACCTCTCTCAGAAAGTATGCAGGGACTTTTGACCCGTGAGTTTTCGGACCTTCCGGAAGAGTATCGTCAACACTTACCAGCATTCGACAAGTTTTATCGTGCTGAAGCAACAGCAGATTGTCCAAACGGGACGAGGGGCCGACTTGCGGTATTCGAATTCCTACGCATGGACAAGGAACTCGAGCACGTGGTTCTTACCAATCCTACCGAGGAATCAGTGTATGCGGCCGCACGCCAGAAGGGTATGTTTACGATGCGCGAGGATGCTATCATTAAAGCGTTAGCAGGACAGATTCCCTTTGAGGAAGTGAACGCGCTTGGCGGCCAGGTCATTCTCGAAGAAGAGGAGCTGTCTAAATAGATCCCTATGCCTACTTCTCCCTATCGTTTGTATCTCGTTGATGATGATCGGTTCCTTCTCGATATGTATGCCGTTAAGTTTAAGGCGGCAGGACACACGGTAACTGCATTTTCAGCTGGAGAAGAAGTACTTGAGGCACTTCGCAAAGAACCAGCACCTGATGCGATCTTGCTCGATATTGTGATGCCTGGTCTCACAGGTTTCGAGATTCTCGAAGTAATCAAGCGCGAGAATCTTGCGGAAACCTCAAAGGTTATTGTTCTCTCAAATCAGGGACAGGAATCTGATATCGCAAAGGCACGAGAGCTTGGTGCGGACGGCTACATCATTAAGGCGTCAGCCATTCCGTCTGAAGTATTTTCGGAGACTATGAAGATAATCGAAGCCAGAGCATGAACGAAGCAGTAGACGCTTCACTCAAGGCACTCTTCGACACGGTTGTTGCCGAAGGGGCGTCCG
>JALHML010000042.1 GCA_022844065.1 Minisyncoccota bacterium
GGAAGCCTTTCATAAGCTTCTCTTTCTGGGCCTCCATCTCTGCCGGGATCTTTTTTCCCATGGCCTTACGCAGCGTATCAGCCTCAAGCCAAGAGTATCCGCCAAGCGTAATGGCCGTTAAGAGCACGTCGTCTTGGTATACAAGAAGTCCGTAGGACATATCGAGATAGTCCTTCATGCGCTCATCAATAAAGGAGATGAGACGCGGATTCTTCTTGCGCTCAATGTACTGCGGAATTGTTTCCATGGGGCCCGGGCGGTAGAGCGCCACCATGGCGTTAATGTCGTGGATGGTTGTTGGTTGGAGCTCCTTTAGATATCGCGTCATGCCGGAACCGTTTAGTTGGAACGTACCTTCGGTCTCGCCGCGCGCAAGCATGGCGAAGGTCTTTGGGTCATCAATGGGTACGTTTTCAATATCAATCCATATGTCGCGGGAGACGCGCACGCGCTCCACGGCGTCTGAGAGAATCGCGAGGTTCTTGATACCAAGGAAGTCGAACTTAAGAAGCCCGGCGTCCTCAACCGCATGCATATCAAACTGCGTAATGCGTTTCTCCGGGTTCTTTGGGTCGAACTGAACTGGGGTCCATTCCCAGAGAGGTGTTGGTGCGATAACCACGCCGGCAGCATGCACGCCCGTGTGTCTGACACACCCTTCAATTCTTTGGGCCAGGTCTATGATCTCCTTCACATCGTCATCTTCCTCGTAGAGTTGTTTCAATTCCGGTTCAAGCTCGAGCGCACGCTTTATGGTCATCGGGAACCCCTGACTTCCAAGTGGAATGAGTTTTGCGATGCGGTCTCCCGTGCGATATGCATGTCCCAGTGCTCGTGAGACATCACGTACGGCAGCCCGCGCCATGAGGGTACCGAACGTACCAATCTGCGCGACTTTATCCTCGCCGTACTTTTGACGCGCGTATGCAATCATCTCGTCACGCCGGTTGTCGGCGAAGTCCATGTCGATATCGGGTGCTTTTGGACGTTCCGGATTAAGGAAGCGCTCAAACGGCAGTTTATAGAAAAGGGGATCAACGTTTGTGATACCACAGAGGTAGGAAACAAGAGAGCCAGCAGCAGAACCACGCGTCGTCGACATGATGCCGGCAGATTTTGCGAAGGTGAGGAGATCGGACACCGCGAGGAAGTAGGGCGCGAATCCTTTTGAAATGATGACATCGAGTTCGTACTCCATACGCGTTACCACTTCCTCGGTTTTTTCCATGCCGCGCATAGACAAGCCATCATAGGTCTTCTTCCGAAGCTCCTCAGCGTGTGTCATACCTTCGGGAACGATAACTTCGGGGAAGTTCCAGCTCCCAAGCTCCATGGAGACTGAGCAACGGTCCGCAATCTCACCCGACGCGTCTACGGCTTCAGGAACATCTGAAAACCAGTCGCGCATCTGCGTCTCTGAGGCGAAGGAAAAGTCCTCTTCCTGTGCAGCGTCTCCTTTGTTTCCGTGCGCAATCCGCCGCATAACCTCGGTTGCTTCGCGATCCTCAGGAGAGAGATAGTACACGTCATGTTGTGCAACGAGCGGCACGCCTGCAGACTTTGCGAGTTTCTTAATGATATCCATCCGCTCCTGGTGTCCTTCAACCTTGGGGTGGTGCGAAATCTCAAGATAGAGATTATCTGCACCAAAGATGCTCACGTACTCTGCAAGCGATGCGGCTGCACCGTTTTGGTCTCCGGCCTTGAGGGCTTGTGCGACGTCGCCGGCAAATGAGGGGATGATGGCGATGAGTCCTTCTTTGTGTTCGCGCAAAATTTCCTTGTCCATGCGCGGCTTGTCGAGGAAGCCCTCGAGGAATGATCGTGTGACGAGCTTCATCAGGTTCTTGTATCCGGCGTTGTCTTTAGCCAAGAGGACGAGGCGCGAGCGCTTCGCATCACTCATATCTGTTCGGGAGCGTGACGCTATGTATGCATCGACACCGAAGATTGGCTTCACTCCCGCTTTGTGTGCTTTCTGATAGAACTCCACGGCGCCATGCATGTTCCCGGCATCGGTAAGTCCGAGTGCATCCATACCTTTCTCCTTTGCAGCCTTAACCAGTTCAGGCACCTTCGGCAGCGCCTCGAGGAAGCTGTAGTGGCTGTGGGTATGGAGATGAATGAAGCGTCCCATATAGACAGTATATCGGCTCAAGGAGTACGAAGACAGCAGCTGTTATTCAAGCAGTATTCCGGCTACCCGGTGTCGGCAGGGTAGAATATGGGTATATGCCAGATGTACAATTCAGTGAAGAAGCGACGCTCGCACCCACCCCGATTAACAATGGATCAGGAATGGCTGCGTGGCTGGTTCGATCGAAATGGGCGAAGGATGAGAAGCAAGCAGAGTACCTCCTTATTGGTATAGCAGTTGTGGCATTCGCTACGATGATTTTCGTGCTTATGTTCGGCTCGCTTGCGCCTCGACAGGTGCCACCTAACCCGCTTGAGCAGACCGTTATCCCAGGACCTACCAGCTACGCGCAGTAACACTATGAGACAGCGCGGCTTCACCCTGATCGAGCTTCTCGTGGTGATCGCCATCATTGGCGTGTTGTCGTCTGTGGTGCTCGTTTCTCTCAATACCGCGAGAGCGAAAGCACGGGATGCGAATCGTGCTGTAGCAATTAATCAGCTAAGGAATGCGCTTGAGCTCTACTATCTCGATAACGGGCAATATCCGCCCTCAGGAGGAGCGTCTGCACCAAATTCTGGCTGGACAACGAGTACTGACAGCAGCTGGACAACATTCCAGACTGCACTCGCGCCCTACATGGCGCAACTTCCACGCGATCCGAATCAGAGTGCGAGTGATTGGCCCTATACTGCCGGCGTCTATGCATTCTCCTATTATTCACAAAACTATGGGTGCGATCGTCAGTGGTACATGATTGTGTGGCGACCGGAAGGCGTTAAGACGAGCCCTGGGATTGCTGCTTGCAATGGCCAAGTCTTCAACTATGGGAACGGTACGGTAACGGTGGGGAATCGTGCGCAGTAAGTATGATCGTTGTTGGTGTTGATGAAGCAGGACGTGGCCCCTTAGCGGGTCCTGTTGCGGTTGGTGTGGTTGCCGTTCGTGATGGATACGACATCCTGAAAGCATTCCCAGGGCTTAATGATTCGAAGAAACTTTCCGAGAAGAAGCGCGAGGTACTTTTCAAGACATTGCAGGAAGAGATGAAGGAAGGGAACGTGAGGGCAGTGGTCTTTCTGTCTAGCGCGCGCATGATAGACGACAAGGGTATCGCGTTTGCGGTGCGTCACGCGCTTGATCGCGGCGTACGGAAACTTCTTCCAAATCCCGAAGACGGAAAGGTGTGGCTCGATGGGTCTCTTAAGGCTCCGGCCGAATATCTACAGGAGACCGTGATTGGGGGAGACGGACTTGTGCCTGCAATCATGCTCGCGTCCATTGCAGCGAAGGTAACGAGGGATCGTTTGATGCTAAAAACAGATGAGAACTATCCTCTGTATGGATTCCGGTCTCATAAGGGATACGGTACGAAAGCGCACATGGAGGCGATACGCACATATGGACCGTGTGAGGAACATCGAAAGAGCTTCCTCCATGGATAAATGAGAAAAGGCGCGTCAGCGAGAAGCCGGCGCGCCCCTTGTTCTCTTTCTACGAGCGGATAGTTTCGCTCAAGAACGATGGTGCGTAAGGTACTGTACCGGGGCAGTCCGCACCACGACTACCCCGGGATGCCCCGACGTGAGGATGAATATGCTCGTAAAATGAGCAGCTCCTCCTCACCCGTGCCCTGAATGATTGAAACGGTCTTCTTTTGCATCGCCATGTCCTTCTAGAGGCGATTTAGCTGCCCAAAACCAAGGGCGGGTTGCGGTGGCGAGCCAGCCTCAGGAGGGCTTCCTGGAAGGGTGACACGGCACTCCTTCTTCATACCACCTAATAGTCCAGAAACGAAGGGTCTAGGCTGCACTTCCGTTTATAACGCCCCTATGATAAGGTAGTCCCACTATGACCGTACGAATGCGCCACACTAGTTCGCATACCAAGAACCGCCGCAGCCATCACGCGCTTGTGGACGGGGCTATTGTTACTGACAAGGCGTCAGGCAATCTCCGCCTGCCACACCGCCTTGATGAGGCAACCGGTATGTATAGGGGCAAGCAGATTGCAGCACCTATCGTAAAAGTTACTAAGAACAAGAAGGAGGGTCGTGGTGAGCGTTCTCAGGTAGAGGTTGCAGATACGTCACCTGAAGTACAGAAGAACGATATGCAGGCTATGGAAGCGAAGAAAGAAGTGAAGAAGGGTTCACTCATCGACAAGAGCACGAAGGGTCGCTCAACAACCCGTTCCGGTTTCGGAGGAGGCGCGTAAGTTTAAAGAAAAGATATACACAGGACCCGCCTATAGCGGGTCCTGTGCTTTTGTCTGTATACTGTACTGAAGCTCTTTCCATACATGGCAAATCGACATCTCGCACGTTCCGTTGTTCTCCAAACTCTTTTCGAGTGGGATACGTCTCATCGTAGTGACACGGAAGCAACGGCAGCGCTCCAAAGAAACGTTGAAGAGTTCGGTGGAGATGATACTGATCGGCCATTCATGGAAGCACTCCTTCAAGGTGTTCTCGCAAAACGAGCGGACCTTGATCTCGTTATAACGAAAGCGGCACCCGATTGGCCACTTGAGCGCATTGCACCCGTTGATCGCAATATTCTCCGTATCGGTCTCTACGAGCTGTTGTTCGCAGATCGTTCCCAGGTTCCGGCGAAGGTTGCTATTAACGAAGCTATTGAACTTGCCAAAGTATTCGGTGGCGATTCCTCAGGCCGGTTTGTGAACGGTGTGCTCGGTGCGGTCTACAAGGAACTTGGCGAGCCAGGAAAAGAGGAGACAGGGAAGAAGGAGCGCGTCAGGCGTGAGGACCTTCCGGTAGAAGAGCTCGGCGGCGCCATCGTCTATGCGTATCACGAAGGGCAGTACTATTTGGCACTTGTGCATGACGTGTTCGGGCACTGGACCCTTTCTAAAGGAAAGATTCCAGCCGGCATGAGCGTTGAGGAGGGAACTATCGAGGGACTTAAAGACGAGCTTGGTCTTCCGGCGGTTATAAAGGACAAGATTGGCGAGAACGAATATATTGCGTCTCATCCTGAGAAGGGAAAGATGCGCAAGCACGTGTCCTACTTTCTTGCGGAGTCTCCGTACATGGAGCTTACGCTTGAGAAAAAGGGAGGGCTTGATGATGCGCGCTGGTTTAGGCTTACAGATATCCTGGAACTCAACTTCTACGACGACATGCTGCCTATTGTTACGGAAGCCGTGCAGAAGCTTTTGGACAAAGGACGGTAGGTTCACATTACGCAATATTCTGGTATAATGCGGCCATGTCTGATTTTGTCGCACATAGCGAAAAACTCGGTGTTACGTTCAAGGACCTCAATCTATTGATTGAGGCGTTGACGCATCGTTCGTATCTAAACGAGAATCGCACTACGTCGGGGAGTCATAACGAGCGTCTTGAGTTCCTTGGCGATGCCGTTCTTGAGCTTGCGGTTACACACTTCCTGTTTACGAAGTTTCCAAACAAGCCTGAGGGCGACCTCACGGCGTACCGCGCTGCACTCGTGAACACGTACTCTCTCGCTGAGACTGCAGAAGGTCTCGGGGTTAACGACATGCTGCTTTTGTCGAAGGGCGAGAAGAAGGACATTGGCCGCGCGCGTCAGATTATTCTTGCGAATGCGTTTGAGGCCATTCTTGGCGCAGTTTATCTCGACCAGGGATACGAGGCAGCGGAAACATTCGTTGCGAAGAATCTCTATCCGAAGATTGATCTCGTTCTTAAGAACCGCACCTGGCAGGATGCCAAGAGTCAGTTCCAGGAGGTGGCACAAGACAAGAAGAGTATGACGCCGACCTACAA
>JALHML010000043.1 GCA_022844065.1 Minisyncoccota bacterium
AAACTCAGTCCTCGTTTGGACCCTTGTCGCCCTTGTCGCCCTCGCACTTTTCATCGAGGTGATTATGCGCAATCGGCCATCAGGGGATCAGGCTGATCTTGATGGTGTGGCACTTCTTCTTGCTGAAGACACCGATGATTCGATGCCGTCTTCCCGTTCTCTTGCAGCGCCTCTCGCAACGCTGGCCGTTGCCCTATTCTTCCTTATTGGTGGCAGCACTATTGGTAGTGCGCTCGCAACTGGCCTTGGTGTTGATGTTATCGACGTTCGTCCATCGTGGCAGTCCACCTTTGACATTGGTAGCCATACCTACGCATCGTCACCTCTCTTTGGTTCTGGTCCTGGAACCTTCGGTTCCCAGTGGGTGCAGTTCCGCGACCGCAGCTTGAACGACACGCCTTTCTGGAACGTTGACTTCGTATCTGGTATTGGCAGCATACCGACCTCGTTTGTAACGACTGGTCTTGTCGGGGCACTCGCGTGGGTCGCCTTCATTGCACTCTTCCTCTTCTTTGGTATTCGCGCCCTCTTACTGCGCTTGCCAGAGGATCCGTTTGTGCGCTTCGTATCGGCAGCATCCTTCACCGGTTCGCTCTATGTGCTCGCGCTTGCGATCTTCACCGTCCCAGGCCCGGTTGTGCTTCTTGCTGGCTTCCTCTTGATTGGTGTATTCATCTCAAGTCTTCGGTACGGCACGAATGCTCGCGAGGTTGGTATCATCTTCGCGCGTAGCCCGAAGGTTGGTTTTGTTATTGTGTTTGTTCTTACGCTTCTCTTGCTCGCGTCAATCCTCGCAGCGTACGTTGTTATCGAGCGTTATCTCGCAGGCGTCGCGTATGCAGAGTCGACAACAGCGCTCTCGGCGGGCGACCTTGAGAAAGCATCTGACGCGGCTAACCGCTCGATCCTCTTCTCCCCAAGCGACAGGGCCTACCAGCTTATCTCGGGTATTGGTATTGCGCGCATGAATCAGATTGCCTCAAACACAGAACTTCCTCAGGCTGATGCACAATCTCAGTTCCAGGCAGCGCTCTCTGGTTCTATTGAGGCCGCTCTTGCAGCAACACAGCTTGGTCCAAAGAACTACCAGAACTGGGCGATGCTCGGCAACGTGTACCAGACGGTGGTACCACTTAAGATCGAAGGTGCGTATGAGAATGCGAAGACCGCCTACGAACAAGCAGTGGCATTGAATCCAACGAGCCCAACGCTTCCGTATGTCATTGCGCAGCTCGAGATTGCGCATGAAGATCCAGCAGCCGCTAGTGCAGCGTTGATGCAGGCGATAACCTTGAAGCGTGATTACACGCAGGCGATCTTCCTCCTCTCACAGCTCGAAGTACAGCAAGGCAGGGCACGTGAAGCACTTGAAGCTGCTGAAGCCGCTGCATACTTCGCACCGAATGATTCAACGGTATTGTTCCAGGTTGGTATTCTTCGCTCTGCAAACGGCAACAACCCAGGGGCAATCCAGGCACTCGCACGCTCGGTTGAACTCAACCCACAGTACGCAAATGCTCGCTTCTTCCTCGGTGTAATGTACGCAATCAGCGGACAGTTCGAGGATTCAGCGCGCGAGCTCGAGCAAGTGGCGGCACTCTCTCCTGAGAACGAAGAGGCTGTCGCAGCAGACCTCGCAGCGGTTCGTGCCGGAAGGAATCCGTTCCCGCCAACACGTCTCGGAGCCCTCGGTATCCCACAAGGAGCTCTTGGCGAAACAAACGCAACCACCGCACCAGCCCGTTAGTTCTCCTTAGGGCGCATGGTACGAAAGATACTCACCTCGCTCACGGCACCCGTACGCGGCCTTCATCAGGCCGCGTACGTGCTTGCTGGTCTAACGTTAGCCTCTCAGGCACTTGCGCTTTTGCGAGACCGTCTGTTCGCGCATAGCTTTGGGGCGGGTGATGTACTTGATCTCTACTATGCAGCCTTCAAGGTGCCAGACCTGGTGTTCGCGCTCGTTGCATCTTTGGTCTCAGCGTATGTGCTCATTCCGCGGATTGCGGGAGGTTCTCGAAAAGAGTCGAGAGAACTCATCTCGCAGACCGCATCATTCCTCTTTATTGGAGGAGGTCTCTTGTGTCTTGTGCTTGCGCTCTTTGCACCAACGTTACTATTTGCCTTGTTCCCAACAGCAATTGATTCTCCGAATGCCGAAGGGTTCGTATTGTTAGCTCGTATTCTTCTCATTCAGCCGATACTGCTTGGGTTGTCTGGCATCGTAACGAGTGTGACGCAGGTGCGCCGGCGTTTCTTCCTGTTTGCACTCTCACCGGTGCTCTACAATCTCGGTATTATCGCGGGGACGCTGCTTCTGTATCCGTTGTACGGCCTTCCGGGTATCGGTATCGGGGTACTCGCAGGTGCCATGGCACACCTGCTTATCCATATTCCGGTTTTAGTTGGAGAGCGAATGTTCCCGCGGCTCGTTATTCCTTCTCCGAAGGTGCTTTGGAGTGTTATGAGAGATTCGGTTCCTCGTTCCTTAGCGCTCGCGATGGGGTCGGTTACGGCACTTATTCTCACAATTCTTGCTGCTAGAACCGGTGAAGGAAGTATTGCGGTGTTCTCGCTCGCACAGAATCTTCAGGCAGTGCCACTTTCGCTTATTGCAGCTTCCTATGCAACGGCCGCATTCCCGGTCTTGGCTGAAAGTATGGAGGCAAAACGGTACGACACGTTTAAGGCCACGTTGTCAGCTGCCGCACGACACATTGTGTTCTGGTCTGCGATTCTCTCAGTGCTCATTCTCGTGCTGCGCGCTCATATCGTGCGTATCGTGCTTGGTACCGGTGCCTTTGATTGGGATGCAACGAGACTTACGGCTGCAATCCTTGCACTCCTTGTTATTGGTCTTATGGCGCAGGGTATCGTACTGCTCGCATCTCGTGCGTTCTATGCAGCACAGAAGTCATGGAACCCACTACTGATTCAGATTGGCGGCCTCGTTGTTGCTGTTCTTTCTGCGGTTGGACTTCTTGTTCTCTCTGCGCAGTTTCCGGCGGTTGGATACTTTGTTGAGGCACTGCTACGTGTTGAGGGTGTCCCGGGGACCGATATTCTTCTTATTGCACTCGGTAGTATGCTGGGTTCAGTTGCGACTGGCGTGTTTGCACTCGTTACGCTTCGGGCGGTTGCGCCTGGTGTTGCGCGTTCCTTGGTCCGTCCGGTGTTTGAGGGAGCGGCGTCCGCTATTCTTGGCGGGGCAGCGAGCTATGGCGTGCTCGCGTTCCTCGGGAACCTCGCGCCTGCGACCACACTCCTCGTTGTCTTCACTGAGGCCTTCATTGCTGGTATGGTGGGCCTTATGGTTGCGGCAGCGGTCCTTGCCCTTCTCGCAAACCGCGAGTTCAAGGATCTCGTTGACTCCCTAAAGCGCATGAAGCCTTCAACCGCGCTCAAGCCGTCCGGACCGGTCCTCTCTGATCGTCCGGGTGCCTAGCATTCCGAATGAACATACGAAACTTCAGTATCATCGCCCACATCGATCATGGAAAGTCGACCCTTGCGGATCGGCTTCTTGAGCGTACCGGTACCATTGAGGCTCGGAAGATGCGAGACCAAGTTCTCGACAAGATGGATCTTGAGCGCGAGCGTGGCATCACCATTAAGATGCAGCCTGCGAGAATGAAGTATAAGGCGAAGGACGGGACCGAATACATTCTGAATCTCATCGATACACCAGGGCACATCGATTTTGCATACGAAGTATCGCGCGCACTGTCTGCGGTTGAAGGTGTGGTCTTGCTGGTTGATTCAACACAGGGAATTCAAGCGCAGACTTTAACGACGCTTCAGATGGCGAAAGAGGCAGGGTGCGTGATTATCCCGGTTATTTCAAAGATTGACTCCCCTGCTGCGCGTCCTGACGACGTATCGCTCGAGCTTGCTGAGCTCCTTTCGGTTGATCCTGATAGTGTGCTCGCGGTCTCGGGACGCACCGGCGAAGGTGTTGAAGACCTTCTTGAAGAGGTTATCGCAAAGGTTCCAGCCCCGCGTCCAAGCGAAGGAGGACCCCGCGCGCTCATCTTCGATTTCTCCTATTCTACGCACCGCGGTATTACGGTCTTTATGCGTGTATTTGACGGCGTGTTTAAGAAAGGGGACGTACTCCGGTTTGCGGCCGCTGGAGAGCGGTTTACAGCCCTTGAGACGGGTATTTTCATGCCTGACGAGCTTGCAACTGAGTCCTTGTCTGCAGGCGAGATTGGGTACTTGGTTACCGGTGTTAAACAGGCTGGCGTGGTTAATGTGGGAGATACGGTTATTGCGAACGCGGGATCAACGACGGGTCTTGAGGGCTTTGAGCGCCCGCGCCCGGTTGTCTGGGCATCGGTCTATCCGGAGAGTCAGGACGACCTCACGGAGTTGAGGCAATCCTTGGAGCGTCTTCGTCTTTCTGATTCCTCGCTCGCATTTGAGGAGGAGTCGTCTGGCATGCTTGGGCGCGGTTTCCGTTGCGGTTTCCTCGGCATGCTTCACCTCGAGATTATTGTGGAGCGCTTAAAGCGCGAGTTTGATCTTGAGCTCATTGTTACGATTCCCACCATCGCCTACGTTGTTACCGACAAGCGCGGCAAGCGAGAGACCGTCTACACACCGTCCAAGTTCCCCGCGTTCGGCGAGACGGAGAAGATCGAAGAGCCGTGGGTAAAGGTGGTACTTATTACGCCTGCCGATTCGCTTTCGAACATGATTCAGCTCTTCCATGATCACGAAGGGAATGTGCTTGAGACAGAAACCCATCTTGATGGACGCATTGAACTTGCGGTTGAGATGCCGCTTCGAGAACTTATGCGTGGATTCTTCGACAAGGTGAAGAACGCAAGTTCTGGCTATGCCTCGCTTTCATACGAGTTCCTCGACGAGCGTCCTGCAGACGTTGTGAAGCTAGAGATATTTGTTGCAGAGGAACCGGTCCCCGCATTCGCCCGTGTGGTATCGCGTAGACGTGTTGTGGAGGAAGGTGACCGTATGGTGGAGAAGCTCCATGAGATTCTCCCGCGCCAGATGTTTGTACTTAAGATACAGGCACACGCGCTTGGGCGTATCGTGGCATCCCGCTCAATTTCTGCACTTCGTAAGGATGTTACGGGGTACCTCTATGGTGGTGACATTACACGAAAGATGAAGCTTCTCGAGAAGCAGAAGAAAGGAAAGAAGCGTCGCGGCGAGCACGCCAAGATGGATATTCCGCAGGATGTGTTTATGAAGATGGTGCAGGACTCGGAACGCTAGAGCGGTTGCTATACTAGAGGCTAATGCCTCGCACATCGAAGAGACAACGCGCACAACGCACTGGCGAGTATTTCCTCGCAGCCGGTCTTTCAATACTATTTCTGTTGCTTCTCTGGGCGGTGTGGGGAATTGCACAGAAGGAAGAAATCGCTCGAAATGCTGTCGACGAACGGAGGACCGAGCTGGCGGTACTTCAAGAGCGCAAGGCTATCTTTGAGGACAATCTTGCGGAACTTTCTACCGAGCGCGGACAGGAGGCAACGCTTCGCCAGAATCATGGTGTCGCTCGTACTGGAGAGGAAGTTATCATCGTGGTGCCATCGAAAGAAAACGAGCTCGATCCGCATATTCCTTGGCATAAACGGCTAATGGGGTGGTTTGGTATTTGGTAAGGGAGAACCCATTCGGTTCCCTGTATCCGTACCGATTTGGTATACTGAGAGCACCTAAAACAATATTTATGGATCAAAAGAACGTCACCATTTACACCACACCAACCTGTCACTTCTGCCAGAT
>JALHML010000044.1 GCA_022844065.1 Minisyncoccota bacterium
GAAGACTCAGACTCAGAAGTTTGCTATCGCTGAAGAGCGTGCAGCACGCAACAAGAAGGGACGTCGCCAGAACCAGACTGAGTTCGGCAAGCAGCTTCTTGAGAAACAGAAGGTCCGTATGACCTACGGCCTTTCAGAGAAGCAGTTCTCAAACTATGTCGCTACCGCAACCTCAACACATGGCAGGCCGCCAGCACAGACTCTCCACCGCCTCCTCGAGCTTCGTCTCGACAATGTCCTCTACCGCATCGGGCTAGCGCCGACACGTCGTGCTGCTCGCCAGATGGCTTCGCACGGTCACATAACCGTGAATGGTGTGAAGACAACGATCCCGTCACGCGCAATGAAGATCGGTGACGTTATTGCGGTGCGTGAGGGCTCGAAGAGTGCGGTGCTGTTCGAGAATTTCGCTGAGAAGTTCCTGGAGCGTCCTACGCTTTCTCCTTGGCTCTCATGGGATGCCAAGAAGATGGTAGGTAGCGTTAACGAGGTACCAACCGAGGAGGCAGCGTCTCCTGCGGGTGACCTTGTTGCCGTGCTCTCGTTCTACAGCCGCTAGTCGTTTTTATTGTTGGTTTAATCTGATTGAGTTATGGAATACCACATTACGCTCCCGTCAAAGCCCCGCGTCGTCTCAGAAGAAGGCGTTCAGGGTGTTTATGAGATCGATTCTCTCTACCCAGGCTACGGCCACACACTCGGCAATTCACTTCGCCGTATTATTCACGCATCGCTTCCAGGCGCTGCGGTCACGTCCGTAAAGATTGAAGGCGTTTCTCATGAGTTCGCTACCATGGACGGCGTTCGCGAGTCCGTTATGGAAGTACTTCTTAACTTGAAGCGCGTACACTTCTCGCTTCATGGCGACGAGGCACAGACCATCTCGCTTTCTGTTAAGGGACCAAAGCAGGTAACGGCAGCAGATTTCAAGCTTCCAAGCCAGGTTGAGATCGCAAACCCAGACATGCACATTGCTGACATCTCAGGCAAAGTTAGCTTTGAGCTTGAGGCTACCATTGAGCGCGGTCTTGGCTACGTTGCTCGCGAGACCCTTACCAAGGAGAAGGTTGATATCGGTACCATCGCTCTTGACGCTACCTTCACCCCAATTCGCCGCGTTAACTACGAAGTTGAGAACATGCGCGTTGGAGACCGTACGGACTTCAATCGTTTGCGCATACTTATTGAGACAAACGGTACGATTTCTCCTCGCGAGGCACTCGAGCGTTCTATCGAGACCATGATTCAGCAGCTCTCCGCGGTTATTGGCTTCCAGGACCCACGCGAAGAATCTTCCTCGGACTCTTTGAAGGCTGACTCGGACGTCAAGTCTCTTGGAAAGGATCCAGCGAAGGTAAAGGTTGAAGAGCTAGAGCTCGGCGCTCGTGTTACAACGGCTCTTCAGGACGCAGGCATTAAGTCTGTTGCGGGTCTCGTTAAGAAGACATCCGCACAGCTTCTTGAGCTCGACGGTGTTGGCGAGAAGGCAGTAACCGACATCGCGGACGCACTCGACAAGCTCGGACTAGAGCTCAAAGGCGAGTAATTTGGACGAGATAAGGAATTCGTGTTAAAAAAGATATATGCGCCATCATCACAAAGGAAGGACGTTCGGACGACCGCATGACCAGCGCGTAGCGTTGATGCGTTCCCTGATGCGATCCTTGATCATCCACGAGCGCATCTCAACGACTGAGGCAAAGGCTAAAGAGCTCCGCCCAATCATCGAGAAGCTTGTATCCCACGCACGCGTGGATTCAGTGGCTAATCGCCGCCTCGTGGCTGCACGCCTTGGAAACGATGACGAGTCGACCGCGAAGCTTTTCGCAACGATTGCTCCTCGCTACACTGAGCGTCCTGGTGGCTACACCCGTATCGTAAAGCGTGCGGCAACCGCAACTGACGGACGCAAGCAGGCCTACATCGCATTCGTATAACATCATGACTACTACTAAGACACAGAAGGGAGAGCGCACGCTCTACACCATCGACGCCACTGGCGGCGCGCTTGGACGCGTAGCCTCGGAAGCTGCTTCCGTACTTCTTGGAAAGAAGTCCGCTAACTACCTCCAGAATGAAGTTATGCCGGTTGAGGTTGAGATCATAAACGCGTCGAAGCTCGTCATGACGGAGAAGCGTATTGCCGGCAAGGAGTACACCCACTACACGGGCTATCCAGGCGGTCTTCGCATTACGTCTCTCGCGAACCTCCTTCAGAAGAAGGGCGTTGGCGAAGCACTCTGGAAGGCTGTTGACGGTATGATCCCGCGCAACAAGCTTCGCAAGGAGCGCATGAAGCGTCTTACCATAACTGATTAATATGCCCGAGAACACACAGAACTACGTCACCGCCGTCGGACGCCGCAAAACGGCATCTGCTCGCGTAAAGCTGACCCCAGCAGACAAGAACTCAGTTACGGTTAACGGCATGGATGCGCGCGAGTATTTCAATACCGCAGAGCGCGAGTCGGTTACCGGAGACGCATTCCGCGTTGAGGAGCACAAGAACAACTACGAGGTTATGGCACGCGTCCAAGGAGGCGGCAAGAGCGCACAGGCCGTAGCGGTTCGCCATGCGATCTCACGCGCCCTTACCCTTATCGAGGAGGGTAGCCGTCCAGCTCTCAAGGCTGCAGGCTTTCTTAAGCGCGATCCTCGTGCCGTTGAGCGCAAGAAGCCAGGTCTTCGGAAGGCCCGCAAGAGCCCACAGTGGTCTAAGCGTTAATCCGCTCGAACAAACACCGCACCTCGCGGTGTTTGTTCTTTTATGGGGATGCCCTATAGTTTTTAAGGAACTTGATATTTGGGAGGAATCGCTATGGAGACCTGGAATCTCGGCAGGTTCCTGGTTCAGGGCCTGCCACGAGAAGTCGGATCATTACGACTTACTGAAGCACGTTGCATCTCAGACGATGACGTACGAGCATGGATGATGCAATTCATCCCTCTTGATATTCCTTCGGGCACTAGCCCGCCCTGGAAATTTAGACTCTATGTTATATGGGAGCCAAGCAACGAAGACCTCGTGCTGACCCTCTGTTCGTATGCGTGCATCGCATTACCGAAGAGCGCTCGAAGGTGGCTGGAATACACCATCCAACACCACAACGAACAGGCGCCAATCCAGCACGTCGTTACCGAGAATAGCGACAGCACTCTGTCACTTCGTGTATCGCGCAGCGCTGCGCTCAGTGCAGCACGCGTGCAGCTCCTTGCGGCGAGCAATCCGCCTTCGGCGATCGTGCAGCCGTTCTTTGAGACGTACATAGAGAACATCGAGCTCCTGCTTCAGGCGTGGAAAGATGGGCTTCGTTTCGGGAACGCATATCGGCAACTACATTAAGGCAAGGGCCCTGGAAGAGATTCCGGGGCCCGCTTTACATATTCTTCACCAGAGCGTCGTATACTTCCTGTATGAAAGGATTCATAAACAACATTGAGTTAGAGACACTTGAAAACGGAAACTTCAGGAAGGTGCTCTATACCGCTTCGTATATGCAGTTAGTGTTAATGAGTATTCCAGCGGGAGAGGATATTGGGGAAGAGGTGCATGGACAGGACCAGTTCATCCGTATTGAGGCGGGGAACGGGCAAGCGATTTTAGACGACGTCTCGCACGATATTGCGGACGGCTCCGCTATCGTTATACCAGCAGGTACCAAACACAATATTGTGAACGGGGGTGACGAGGATTTGAAGCTCTATTCAATATACGCAGCCCCGCACCACAAAGATGATGTGGTGCACAAGACCAAGGCGGATGCGGAGAAGGATGAAGAGGAGTTCCTAGGGGATACTACAGAGTAGACACAACTGCGTAAGGACTTCCTAGCAACAGCGTCTATACTTATATACATGAAGAATTCATTCCTATTCCTTGCGCTAGTTTTGGTAATACTCGCTATTCCCGCCGTAACCAAGGCGGAGACTCCGACTATGTGCACCATGCAGTACGACCCGGTCTGCGGTACAGAAAAGGGCGTCTACAAAACGTACGGAAACAGCTGCGTGCTTGGTGTTGAGGGTGCGACGTACCAGCACGAGGGCGAGTGTACGGCCGCTGAACTTGATGGAAAGCAAGAAGGGACCTACACGCCGCCAGCCAACTGCACCGCATGGTTTGATGGCTGTAACAGCTGCAGCAAGAACGCGAACGGCCAGGCTATGTGTACGCTTATGGCGTGCATGGGAGAGCCGGCTGCAGGGTACTGCAGAGCGTATGGGGAAACAGAGCCTAGGCCAGCGCCGCCGCCGCCAGAGACCGTTGGGAGCGGCAGTATTGAGCCTGTAGAGACTGAGATGGTTGTTGAAGCAACAACAACGGTTGAGACAGATCCAGGATTCTTCTTCGGCATGTGGAGAGCTATTGTTGCGTGGTTTAGAGGATTCTTTTAATCTCTTTGACGCCTCTGCTCGTTTCGGGCATAGTCTTTGTATATGGATGAGAACGAAGACCTAACAATAGAGCGCGACGGCTCTGAAGAAGACGGCATGAGCGAGGTTGAACTCGAGGAGCGAGAATCGCGTACAGACACGAAGCTCTCGAAGCTTAAGAAGGAGCTTGATGTCTGCAAGAAGGAGCGCCAGGAGCATCTTGATGGCTGGCAGCGTGCTAAGGCAGACTATGTGAACGCACTGAAGCGCTTTGAAGAGGAGCGTATGGACGCCGTGAAGCTCGGGACTGTTAGGGCATCACGCGCATTCATTACTGCCATGGACTCGCTCGCTCGTGCAGAAAGTGCTGGGGAGATACCAGCATCCTTTCAGGCCATTGCAAAGCAGCTTCATGACGCTGCGAACTCGCTTGGACTTGAAGTTTTTGGAGCTCCTGGAGAGGCGTTTGACCCAATGCTCCATGAAGCACTCGGCCAGGACCCAGTAGGCTCTCAAGAGAAGGACGACACAATAACCGCAGTTCTTGAGCCAGGGTGGAAGGCAGGGGACCTGGTGGTCCGTCCTGCCAAAGTACGGGTAGGGAGCTTTGAGGGCTAGGGACTTGAACCCCGGCGTAGGAAGCGTAAAATGAAGGGACTTGGGCGCATGGGCGTTTTTGTAAGGGTTTCTCTAACAACCTAACTAATTTCACTATGGGAAAGATTCTCGGTATCGATCTTGGTACAACCAACTCCGCCATGGCAATCATGGAGGGTGGCGAGCCGCGCGTTCTTGAGAACGCAGAGGGTACCCGCACAACGCCGTCGGTTGTTGCTATCGCGAAGAATGGCGAGCGCCTTGTGGGAACACTCGCAAAGCGTCAGGCAGTAACCAATCCAAAGAACACAATCTACGGCATCAAGCGCTTCATGGGCCATGCCTTTAAGGACGATGTAGTTCAGAAGGATAAGGATGTTGTGCCATACGAGATTAAGGCAGGACCCAACGGCGGTGTTGAAGTGCGTCTCTCAGATAAGGACTATCGTCCTGAAGAAGTGTCCGCGATGATCCTTTCCAAGATGAAGGCTGATGCAGAAAAGAAGCTTGGCGAGACTATCACCCAAGCAGTTATCACCGTACCTGCGTACTTTGATGACGCGCAGCGTGCGGCAACCAAAGCGGCGGGGCAAGTTGCAGGACTTGAGGTGCTTCGCATCATCAACGAGCCAA
>JALHML010000045.1 GCA_022844065.1 Minisyncoccota bacterium
TTCATTCATCCGGTAGAGACAGGGTCTGCACTCCGAGGATTCCAGAAAAAGGTGGCCGAAATTGAGAGTCAGATTTCTGATAGGGAAGAGAAGGGGCTGGTGCGTGACCCAATGCTCGATACCGCGTATCGCGACCTCGAGCAGCTCCGCGACCAGTTGCAGCAGGCTGAGGAACACATCTTTGAGGTAGGTCTTTACATTACCCTCTACGGGAACTCGAAGGAGGACCTCGACAAGATTGAGGGTGACGTGCGCGGCATCCTCGACGCAAAGCTTGTCTACACAAAGCCAGCCCTGTTCCAGCAGGAGCAGGGGTTCCGTTCTACGTTGCCACTTGCTACCGACGAACTCATGGTTACGAGCAAACTCAACTCGTCGCCGCTTTCTTCAATATTCCCATTTGTCTCCTTCGACCTTACGAGCGACCGCGGCATTCTCTACGGCATTAACCGACATAACGCGTCCCTGATTCTCTTCGACCGCTTCTCTCTGGAGAACTACAACTCGGTGGTGTTTGCAAAGTCTGGCTCAGGTAAATCCTACGCAGTGAAGCTCGAGATTCTTCGCTCTCTCATGTTCGGATCAGATGTTATTGTCATCGACCCCGAGCGCGAGTATGAAAACCTCGCGTCTGCAACGGGTGGACGTACGTTTAATATCTCGCTCTCCTCTGAACATCACATCAATCCATTTGATCTTCCGCCCGTTAAAGAGGACGAGGAGCCGTCCGACATACTTCGTTCAAACATCATTAACCTTGTGGGTCTCTTCCGCATCATGCTTGGGGGACTAACCCCTGAGGAGGACGCGATTGTTGATCGCGCTATTACAGAGACGTATGCCCTTAAAGACATCACAGGCGACGCTGATTTCACTGGCATAGAGCCGCCGCTTCTTTCAGATTTTGAGAACGTGCTTTCTGGCATGGAAGGTTCAGAATCCCTTGTTATACGCCTTTCTAAATACACGCACGGTACCTGGGCGGGATTCATCAACCAGCCAACGAACATTGATATCAATAAGCAGTTCATTGTGTTCTCGGTGCGCGATATGGAGGACGAGCTGAAGCCGGTGGCGATGTACATCATTACGCACTTCATCTGGAACGCAGTGCGACATGAGCTCAAGAAGCGTCTTCTCGTCATCGACGAGGCCTGGTGGATGATGAAGTCGGAAGATACAGCGTCTTTCCTCTACAGCGTCGCGAAGCGCGGACGTAAGTACTATCTCGGTGTCGCGACCATAACCCAGGATGTGGAAGACTTCTTGAAGAGCCCGTATGGTCGACCAATTCTCACAAACTCTTCGATGCAACTTTTGTTGAAGCAGTCTCCGACAACAATCAATGTACTTAAGGAGACGTTCAATCTTACAGACGAGGAGAAGTTCTTGCTCCTTGAGTCAGGCGTGGGGGAGGGACTCTTCTTCGCCGGCCTGAAGCACGTCGCCATTAAGATCGTTGCTTCCTATACTGAAGACCAAATCATAACCTCAGACCCGTCGCAGCTTCTCCAGATCAGGCAGGAAAAGGCGAGGAACGACGCAGGGCTCGTGGCCTAGCGTATGGAAAAGAAGCATAAGATAGGAAATGTAACGGCCGGCATGATGGTCGTGACGGCGCTTATTGTTGATGCGGTCCAGGCATTGCTTACGTTTTCTGTTTTCCTTCTTCCTCTCTCTGTTCTTATAACGTTTATGGCCGCTACAATGTTCTTTCTATGGTTTGCACTGTCCGGTGTGAAGTATGTGGGGAATGATGGAGGAAAGAAGCTTCTTATCGCACTTGCCTCAACAGTTGCTGAGCTCGTGCCGGTAGTTAATGCCATCCCCGCAACAACAGCGGGTGTTATTGGTATCATCGTTCAGACTCGTATTGAGGATGCTCGGGCACAAGCAGGAGGGAAGGTCACACCGCGCACAGCTATGGCTTCAGCGAGGCTACAAAAAATGAATCAGGCACGGGCTGCACGGGAAGACAGTGCCCGGGAAGGAAGAGAAGGAACCCAACAGGCACGGCACACCCCCGCAAATAACACTTCTGCCCACAATACTAGCGAAGCCGCATAAGATACCCCCGCGTAAGCACGGGCTCCCACACCGCTTCGGTATATACTATGTATATGATACGCGTTGTGCTTCTCGCTTTTGTCTTCGCCGGCTCCTTTCTTGGCGTCTCGCATGCTCAAGGTATTCCAAACAGCACCGAGCCGCTTACGCTATCGGTATCTCCTGAATATCCTCGTCCTTATCAAACCGTTACTGTCTCCCCCCGAAGCAGTCTTCTTGACCTCTCGGCGAGTACGGTACGGATATCGGTTAATGGAACTACTGTCTATCAAGGAAGCGGTACGCAGGCCACGAGCGTACGGGCAGGAGGTCTTGGAGAGCGCACAACCATAACGGTGTCAGTTACGGATCCCTCTGGCCGTGTCTATACTAAGCAGCAAATCTTGCGACCGGCAGAGGTGTCCTTAGTGCTTGAGCCGGCATCAACCATGCACCCGTTCTACCAGGGCGGGGGGCTCGTTGCATCAGAGGGGCGTGTGCGTCTTGTGGCGCTTGCTGATCTGCGCAGTGCACCAGGAACTCGTCTCCCAAGCTCAAGCCTCGTCTATACCTGGCGACTTGGAAGCCGTGTACTAACGGACATGTCGGGTATAGGGAAGTCCACATTCATTGCAACCGCACCAGTTCGATATCGCAATGCCGACATCTCAGTTACGGTTACGAGCCCGGACAACACACTCGTTGGCGAGGCACGCACACTTGTATCAGCGGTCGATCCAGTGGCGCGTATATATAGGAACGACCCGCTCCTTGGCCCTAACTTTGATGTCGCTCTCACCGATCGCTTCTCGATGTCTGACACTGAGACAACCTTCCGAGCTGTTGGATACTTCTTTGCCGTGCCACCAACATTTTCGTGGACGGTTAACAAAGCAACTAACGGAACTGACAAAGACATAACTGTGCGCGCAACTGGAAACGGGCAGGGCACCGCACGGATCGGCCTTACGGCGACCGAAGCCGCTGCCAGACGCAGTGCGGATACTGCGGTTACTGTAGACTTCGGACGATCTACTGGCTTTGGCTTCTTTGGCCTATAACCCTATGAAATACCTAACTTTTCTCATACTTTTTCTCGGTCTTCCACTGCTCGCGTTTGCGCAGACGACAACCGGAGCCGTAAACACGGACACCAGTTTTGTGCCACTCACGAACATTCCGTTCCTTACCGAAACAGGAAACGCCTTCAGTCTTGATTCATTTTTAAACGGGCTTTATCGCATAAGTATCGGTATCGCAGCCGTTGTTGCGGTCCTTCAGATAATGCGGGCGGGCATTATGTATATGGGCAGCGATAGTGGATTCGCTGAGAAAAAAGAGGCAAAAAATCTTATAGCACTCTCGATCGGTGGCCTTATCCTTGTGCTTTCGCCGGTGGTTGTGTTCTCCGTTATTAATCCTGAGATTCTTAATCTTAAGATAGGGAACATTGAAAAACTTAGGGGCACTCCACCCGTACTTACTGAGGAGACAAGAGATGCAACGCTGTTCACAGATACGAATCCAGACCGCACAGTTCCAAACGCTCTTTGTGATGGTCAAGGGGGAACTGCGTATTTCATCTGTAGACCGAAGAACGACCCTAATGCCGCGGGACGATCAGTTCCTATTAGTGAAGCATGCAACGCTGCAACTGAGACAGGTGTGACAGTCTGCAGAAGAAATGCGACCACTCCAGCTGCCGGTTCATGCACAGCCTATGGCACACCGACGGCAAGTACGGCCCAGACCTGTGACGGATCTCAAGGATTAAGACAGATAGATCGTTCCTGCTGTAGCGAAACCCTTCCGAGTACTTCCGTGTGTTGTGGTAAGAGGAAAATTACAGAGGAGCTGTATGCATGGAAGGGCGAATACTATACGGACAAGACGTGTGTCGTTACACCTGGGGCCACGTGTTCTACAACCATGCTGAAGGGCGGTCCTTACGAAACCCAAACACAATGTAAGAGAGAATTTGCAGCGAGTGTACCTTCCACTCACAGTCTGAAAGATTCTTTGCTGTGCTCCTGTGACTTTAATATAGGAAGTCAAGCGGCAGCATTCTGTCCTCCGAACTAATGTATATGAATCGCCGTATCCTCATCATCGTCGCCAGCATCGTAGTTGTACTCGGCCTGCTTGTTGGTGCGTACTTCCTCTTCTTTAACAACCCGACTCTCTCGGTTGGAGTACCGAGTAACCCCTTCGGTTCGAGTGGGGATCGCACAGAAACTGAACTTCTTGGTCCAGACGGGCAACCCACTCGAGGGGCTGGGACCGTTGTGGCACCCCGTCTTATACGTATAAGCGACGCACCAGTTGCCAAAGGCGCTGTAGCACTTTATATCCCGCCAGTACCTGCAGCGACTTCTACAGAGCCTGGCATATCTGCTGATACTGAGATTCGCTTCATAGAGCGCCAGAGCGGGAACATCTACGCATTCAGGGTCCACGATCGTGTGCTTACCCGTATTTCAAACCGCACACTTCCGGGTATACAGGAAGCGGTTTGGACCACAGACGGGGCTCGTGCATTCGTTCGCTACCTAACACGATCAACTGACGGTACAGAGCGTGTTGATACCTACATGCTCCCAGCTGATGGTGGAGAAGGGTACTTCCTTGAGCAGGATCTCGAGCAGGTGGTCGTGCGTGCAACAAGCACGGTGTTCTCGCTCCTCCCGAGCACGTCTGGATCCATTGGGTCTTTGTCTTCTCCAGACGGTACAAACGTACGGACACTCTTTACGTCAGTGCTTTCACGACTACGTGCAGGATTCTCTGGTGCAAACATTGTCGCAACAACAAAGGCCTCAAGCGGGCTTGATGGATATTCGTTCCTTGTGGACGGTGGGTCATTCACGCGCATCCTGGGGCCCCTCAGGGGACTTGCAACCCTTCCAAACCAAGAAGGGACGTCAGTCCTCTACAGCCATGTAGATGCCAATCGTACCTATCTGCAAGTACTTGACCTCGCAACAAGAAACGCAACGGCGCTTCCGCTTGTTACGCTCGCAGAGAAGTGTGCGTGGGAACCAGGAGGAAGGGCAGTGTATTGCGGTGTACCAACAGCACTCGCAGGTAACGTTCCAGACGAGTGGTATCAGGGTGCAAAAACATTCTCAGATCGCATCTGGCGTATCGATCTTGATACAAGGCTTGCGACACTGGTTGTTGATCCAGGACAAGTGGCAAGTGTGGCCATTGATGCGATTGCACTCACAATTGATTCGGAGAGTGATGTCCTTGTCTTTACGAACAAGAAAGATGGCACCCTCTGGGTATATGACCTGTAAGAAATAGCAAAAGAGCCCGTATATACGGGCCCTTTTGCTATTTAACTGCGACGAGCTCTATCTTCTTTTGGCGAATAATAAATTCCTGGAGAACACCTACCAGGTTACTTGTTATGAAGTACAGCGCGATAGCAACCGAGGTGTAGTACGCAGCAACACCGATGAATACTGGGAGCATGAATCGCATCTGGAGTGCGAGTGAGCGTCCAAAGTCTGCCTGCATGTCGG
>JALHML010000046.1 GCA_022844065.1 Minisyncoccota bacterium
GCACCTCTCTGCAGGGAATAACCCGATTCTCCGTATCTCAGGCTCTTTGGTGCCTCTGTTGCAGCATCCGGTGCTCACTCCTGAGATGACTATTGGGTACCTGAAGAGTATTGCGCCCGGACATCGCTTTGAACGCTTTGCGTCGGAGCAGGCAATTGATTTCTCATACGCACATACCGCAAAAGCACGATTTCGTGTGAACGGCTACACCGTGCAGGGCTCCGCTGCTATCGCGATGCGTCTTATTCCGCACGAGATTCGCACATTCGAGTCCTTGAATCTCCCTCCGATTCTTGAGGTGTTTAGTCAGCGGTCGCAAGGATTCTTCCTGGTGGTGGGTCCTGTGGGGCAGGGGAAGTCGACGACTCTGGCGACTATTATCGACCGCATCAACGAAACACGTGCCGAGCACATCGTAACGATTGAGGATCCGGTGGAGTACATCTTTGAGCAAAAGAAGTCCTTGATCCATCAGCGTGAGGTACATATCGATACGCCGGACTTCCACTCAGCACTTAACTCTGCCTTCCGCGAGGATGTGAATGTGATCATGGTGGGCGAGATGCGCAATCAGGAGACCATTTCGTCAGCAGTTACAGCCGCTGAAACAGGACACTTGGTTCTTTCAACGCTTCATACGAACAATGCGGCACAGACTATCGACCGTATTATCGACATGTTCCCACCAAACCAGCAGGATCAGGTGCGCGTACAGCTCGCAGGCTCACTCGCAGGTATCTTCTCGCAGCGTCTTATTCCGCGCATTGCCGGCGGACAGCTTCCTGCGTATGAGTTGTTGATCAACAACAGCGCGGTCTCGAATCTCATTCGTGAGGGCCGTACACATGAAATAACCACCGTTATTCAGACATCGAGCCAAGAAGGCATGATCGACATGGACCGCTCGTTGGCGGAACTTGTACGGCGTGGCGAGGTAACAATCGAGCACGCGTATGAGCGCGCGAACGATCCAAAGACTTTCGAGCGGTATCTATAGATTCCTATGCTTTTCTCGTACCACGCACTTGATAAAGACGGACACGAACGAGCGGGAACCGTAGAGGCGCTCTCAGTTGATGTTGCTGTTTCGACTCTGCAGCGCCGCGGCCTCATTGTTTCGTCGATAGAGCCCATCGCAAAGAGTACCGGACTCAACATCGAGATAGGCTTCTTCAAGAAGGTGTCGAATAAAGAGGTTGTGATCCTGTCGCGACAGATCGCGACCCTATTCGAAGCACAGGTCTCGGCCCTCCGTATCTTCCGTCTTCTCGCCGCCGAGGTAGACAACAAGTATCTCGCGGAGATCATGACGCAGATTGCGGACGATTTGCAGGGCGGCAGTCCAATATCAAAGGCTCTCGCACGTCACCCGAAAGTATTTTCGAACTTCTACGTAAACATGGTGCGTTCGGGCGAGGAATCAGGACGACTCTCTGAGACGTTCGGGTACCTTGCGGATTATTTGGACCGTACCTACGAGGTGATGAATAAGGCGCAGAATGCGCTTATCTACCCGGCATTCGTCATCGGCGTGTTCTTTATTGTGATGGCGCTGATGCTCACCATGGTTATCCCGCGTATCGCGGGTATTCTCAAGGATTCGGGACAAGATATACCGCTCTATACGCAGATTGTTATTAGTGTGTCCGATTTCCTTGTCCGGTATGGGTTCCTGTTCCTTATTGCGCTTGGTGTTGGTGCGTTCTTCGCCTGGCGCTCTCTTCAGACAGGTCCAGGGCGTCTATTTTTCGACAAACTGAAGCTCGAGGTTCCGTACGTGGGTGATCTGTATAGCAAACTGTACCTCTCACGTATTGCAGACAACTTTGCGACCATGCTTGTGTCGGGTGTGCCGGTTGTTGAGGCGGTTGAAATTACGGCGTCCGTTGTGGGAAGTCCAACCTACGAAAGGCTTCTTAATGATGTTGGAGAAGCCGTGAAGGGAGGAGCGTCCATTTCTGACGCACTTTCGAAACATGCCGAGATTCCGGGCATTATGACCGCCATGGTGCGTGTGGGTGAGGAAACAGGAGAGCTTGGAAACATTCTCACGACACTTGCCAAGTTCTATCAGCGCGAAGTGACGACCGCGGTTGATACGCTCGTTGATCTTATTGAGCCTATGATGATTGTGCTTCTGGGTCTTGGTGTGGGAACGCTCCTAGCGTCCGTACTTATTCCTATCTACAACATGGCCGGCTCCATTTCCTAGCTCTGTACGGGTTATCCCCATTAGGGGCAGATGAAGAAGGGGGGTGGCGTACAATACAAATAAGCGGATATTTACCCATTCTGCGCATTAAACACATTTACAGACATTATGACTCTCGGACATATCAAAGCAGATCGCGGCTTCACGCTCATCGAGCTCCTCGTCGTGATCGCCATCATCGGTATTCTCTCGTCCGTCGTTCTCGCGTCCCTCAACACGGCGCGTACACGCGGTAACGCAGCATCGGTAAAAGCCAACATGGCTACTATCTCGGTTCAGTCGGAGCTTAATTACGACACCAACGGTGTGTACGTTGCAGCTGCAGTGAGTGGCACCTGCCCAACAGCAGTTGTCGCAGGCTCGATGTGGGACACCACAACAGTTCAGGCTATTGCAGCTGCTGAGGCTGTGAATGGTACTGGTGTGAACATGGTTTGCCACGCATCGACAGGTGCTTCTGGCGCATGGGCCATCTCCTCTCCACTTCCTGGTGGAACTGGCGCAACTGCGCACTGGTGCATCGACTCTACAGGAGCGAAGCGTGCAACAACTGCCGCTACCACTGGAGTTGCTTGTCCAGCATCGTAATCAAGCGTTTGTCGAAAAGCCCTCGAGCAATCGGGGGCTTTTCACTTGTAGCCGATGCTATACTTTTTAGACGAAACGACATGCCAACCTCCTTGCTCCTTGTAGGTTTCTTCTTTATTGGTGCGATTGTTGCTAGTTTCATGGCGGTTATTGCTGAGCGACTATATACCGGACAGTCTTGGGTCAGAGGTCGCTCTGCGTGCAATTCATGTAGTCGCGAGCTTTCTGCAGTGGACCTTGTGCCGGTATTTTCTTGGTTGTGTTCCAGAGGACGGTGTCGCACATGTCATGCACGGATACCAATCTTGTATGCGATAGGGGAGGCAACTCTCGGTATATTGTTTGTGCTTGCGTATCTGAAGCTGGGTATGTCGCTCGCGCTTATAGTGCTTCTCGCAGTGTTCGCTGTCCTTGCGTTTATCGTTATGTACGATTTGCGGCATACGGTGGTCCCGACGGTCGCTTCGACGCTGCTCGTAGTTCTTTCCCTGTTTTATGCATTTCTTACGTCAGGCGGCCTAGAGCATCTCGGGCAGACACTTATGACGGCTGGCGTTATTGGGTTCGGGTTCTTTTTACTCCATTACCTTTCTCGAGGACGTGCTATGGGACTGGGCGATAGTCCTGTCGCGCTCGCGCTCGCGCTTCTTACGGGTGGGTCCTTGGCTATCGCAGGACTTTTGTTCTCGTTTTGGATTGGTGCAATTGTTGGCATTGGTATATTGGTCGCTGCCCCGAAAGGGCATAGAATGGGAATTGAGGTGCCGTTCGTGCCATTTCTTGCGGCAGGATATATGCTCGCCTATTTCACACAATGGAATCCACTCCTCTTAACTCTATGACGAAACCTGTACGAGGATTCACGCTTGTAGAGATGATCGTAGTGCTTGCGATCATCATTATCATCACGACCATCGCGCTCCTTGGTCAGTCGTCGTTCAATCGCTCGATGGTGCTCACGGATACGGCGTATACCATCGCGTTTTCGGTACGTGAGGCGCAGGCTCTGGGTATCTCTAGCCGTGCGTTTGCAGGGACTCAGGACGCGGGGTATGGCGTTCATTTTGCAAATCAATCTCCGTCGTCGTACAAGCTTTTTGCAGATACGTATCCGGCGGCACCAGGCGATACGCAGTACCCTGCTATTTGTCCTGGGCACCCGAACGTTCCAGCAACCAATCCCGAAGCAAAGCCGGGAGACTGTATCCAGACGCTCGAATCAGAAGTTGTCCGGACATATAGTCTCAATAATGGCTTCCGTATTAGCGGATTCTGCGGCAGGCAGTCGAACGGGGTGCCGCTTTGCAATGGTGCCATTGATGCGCTCAATATCGTCTATCTGCGTCCGAATACGCAGTCTGTTATAACGGGCGTGAACGGGAACATCCGTACCGCGCTTCAGGACGCCACCATACGTATCTCGTCTCCTGATGGGACTACCGAGCGCTGCATCTACGTGTCGAAGGTAGGTCAGGTGTCGGTTGTACAAGAAGGAGAGGCTGAATGTCCAACTCAATAGCTATGCATACCTCACCTTCATCACGCGGCTACTCACTTCTTGAGATGATTGTATCGCTTGGCATTTTCAGCATGGTTATGCTCGTTGTTATGGGCGCATACGTTACGCTCATAAGTCTCGATCGGCAGGCGCGCGCGAATAATCAACTCGCAGCCTCTCTCTCGTTTGCGGTTGAGAGTATGGCACGCGCAATGCGCACCGGTACCGGCTATGACTGTGGCGCCAGAGGAGGTGCGCTAAATTGCACCGGTGGCGGTGACAGTATCTCATTCCTCGACAGCCAGGGTCAGATTATCTCTTACATTCATAAGAACGATGGGAGTATCGGACAGTGTACTGGCTCATCGGGATGTCTTGATAACAATGCGGTCTCTTTGACGGATCGCCGCATCAACATCACCTCGCTTAGATTCTATGTCCGAGGCGTTGGTGTCGGTGATGATACACAACCCAACGTTACGTTCTTAATCGCCGGTAGCATGACTACGGAAGCGGGGGAGGTGTCGACCTTCTCAATACAGACAGGAGCGACACAGAGACTCATAGAGCTATGATGAATACTACTCCTATGCGTGGATTCACCCTTGTTGAGACCCTGGTCGCTATTACGGTGGTTGTAACAGCAATGGTTGGTCCTCTGTATGCTGTTCAGCAGTCGTTGAACGCTTCAAGGACTGCGCGCGAGCAGCTTATTGCGTCCTCACTCGCTCAGGAAGGTGTGGAGTATGTTCGCGCCATACGTGATAGCAATTATCTCTATGTATTGAGAACCAGCTCCCCACGCTCATGGCTCTTTGGTCTTGATGGGACAGGTGGTTCGGTAAACTGCATAACAGCTACGTGTGTTATTGATCCAACACAGAACACTGTGAGTCGTTCTATCGGCCCGCTCTACCTTAGCACCACCAACCTTTACACTCAGGTTGCAGTTGTCTCGACGCCAACCAAATACACCCGTACCGTGTTACTTACACCAGTTTCAGGCAGTGCTACTGAGATGACGCTTACGGTTATTGTTACCTGGACCACAAAGAATCAGACGCGAAATGTAACCATTACGGAGCGTCTTCACAATTGGCTATGATCACTAACGAACCTCGTGGATTCACCCTCCTTATAGCCGTTGTTTTAACGTCGGTACTGCTCTCGGTCGGGCTTGCACTGCTTG
>JALHML010000047.1 GCA_022844065.1 Minisyncoccota bacterium
ATTCGTCTATGAAAGCTCCGAAAGCACCCTTATAACCGGCCACCTCCCATCCCCCTCTCCTCCATCCCGCCGCATCTCGAACAACCCCAAGGACGGACACCGTGCCCCAAGTATCTCACGCTCCACCGGAGAATCGTCAACGAGTACTGCGTCCTTATGAAGGTGCGTATGAGGAGCAAGGAACTCTCCCTTACGGACCTCCCCCGTGTACATAACCGACATTCTCGGAATACCCTGCAGCGCACTCTTCACCTTTATCTCTTGAAACTCCTTGTTCCCAAAGGTAATGATAGTTACGGCATTCTCTTTCTCACGCAAGAAGCTCGCGGCATCAGGATACAGAAACCGCGAGAGCTCACCTGGTTCGAACGTCAACGACCCGTCCCTAGCGAGATCGTTAATCGCTCGATAAAACTCAACGAGCGGTAGCTCGTTTATGGCTTCGCCTTCAAACCGCTCACGCAGGTACGGCGTAAACGTATCGGTATCAAACAACGTCCTATCAAAATCAAGATAGTACCTCATACAAATAGTGTTGCTATGGCTGCCGCAAGCTTAGCTGGATCGTGGCGTACCAACGATCGAGGAAGCGGATCGCCTGGTATCGCTGGCACCGCATATACCGATACCAGCGGGAGTCTGCGCACGCGAGCATCGGACGAAAGATAGTCATCCTTGGGTGGATACTCTCCCTCTTCCGCATACTTTTGAAGCACGTCCTTGGTAAGGTCGCCTTGGTTTATAAAAATGATATCCGGTTCTCTGCCGGCATACCGCGCAATCTCCTCTACATGCTCGCGCACCGTATAGTCTTCAGTCTGACCCATCTTTGTAAAAAGATTCGAGACATACACCAACCGCGCCTTCGATCCAAGAATGGTCTCCATTATGCCCTCCGGAAGGAGCGCTGCAATACTCGACGTATAGAGATCGCCCGGCCCTATAACGATGAGGTCCGCATTCTCTAACGCACTGCGCGCCCCAAGCGACATAGGAACGGGATTCTCAAAGGAAAGCGATGCAATACGAGAACGCCCTCCTATGCGCTCATCGATAGCACGCTCGTTCCGCACCTCAGTACCGTCTGCAAGTGTTGCAACAAGCGTACTCGGTGTCTCGGTAGCTGGAATAACGGTGCCACTTATTCTAAGAATACGTGAGGCTTCTTCAAGCGCCGCTGCATCAGACCCGAGAAGATCGGTGAGTGCAGTAAGAAAGAGGTTGCCAAGGTTATGCCCCGCAACCGCACCTTTTTCAAACCGGTAAGCGAAGAGATCCCTGAGCACGTTCCCGTCCTCGGCCAAAGCAACCAGGGCTTGGCGTGCATCTCCGGCCGGTAAAAACCCATACGCGTCCCTAAGATGCCCCGTTGAGCCCCCATCGTCTGCTGAGGTAACTATGGCAGAAAGAAAGACGTCCGGGAGCCTCCGAAGGCCCGTTAGGACAACGAACGTACCTGTCCCTCCACCAATAGTAACTATGTTCGTCATACACCGATATTACTTGGAAGGTGCGGTATTGTCGCCAGACTGAATAAAGGCCGCTATGCGCTCCGCTATATCCCCCGCTGCCTGAATATGGCGCTTAGCTGCAGCTTCTGCATTCATCGCAAGAAGTTGTCTCGCCTGCCCATCTTCAATAAGTCCCATGATGTGCGTGGCGAGTGCAGCCGGGTCGCCCGGCGGCATGGCAAGCACGTCATCATATCCCTTGAACACTTCGCCAACGATCCCTACGTCAGTTGTAATAATCGGTATACGCGCAAGTGCCGCCTGCAGGAGTCTGCGACCATATCCTTCGTATGCACTCGCCTGAACAAACACATGGGCACTGCGCATGAGTCCCCACGTATCACGCCGGTCTCCAAGAAATATCACTCGATCCTTCAGTCTCAATCGTTTCGCATGCCGCTCAAGCGACTCGCGCTCAGGACCGTCCCCGACCACAAACAGTCCAGTGCCCGGATACCGGTCTTTTATACGCGCGAGCGCATCGAGAACGTCAACAACTCGTCGCGACGCATCGAGCCTTCCTGCAACCATAAGCCTGAAGGTGAACGGGTGCGGCGGGAACTCAACCGCCTCTGGTATGTGCGCTATAGCGACAGGAATAACAACAGGCTCTGGTATCGAGTCTCCATACTTTTTCAGAAGCGACTCCTTCACGCGCTCAGACATAACCCGAATGCCCGTAGCTTGTGGAAGAACCTTATCCGCAATCCTGAGTCGTTTCCGGTTCACGCGCGGGACACGCACCTGCGTAGAACGGAACATCCCCGTCATTGAATACCAAGGCGACAAGAAATCAGTATCAACATTCACATACAGTGGTAACGCCTCTTTCTTAGCAACCCTCGCACCGAGGGTACCGCGCTCAAATACATCCTGTGTCCACACCGCATCAATACCATGTTCTGCAACAAGAACATGTGCCTTCGCTAGAAGCGAGGGCTTGAGAAAACCGCCTGTCTTAACAGTATGAATACGCAGACTGCCCTCGTCCCGATCCTCTGATACGGGAGCCGCAAGGAGAACATGCAGTTCGCCAATAGCGAGTGCATTGTCCCGAACATTCGTGTGTCCTGAACTGCCTTGATCAAGTATGGAGATGTCACTTGAAATTAGGAGTACTTTCATAAAGAAGCGAGACGTAAGAAGGACGCAAACAGGGCCTGAAACGTAGAACGCGTCCCTGCCCTGGCAGGTTCAACTGTCTGGGCAGGGACTACTATCGTTGGAGCATGGATGGGAACTTCCTTACGGGCTGGTATCTCGACCGCTCTCAATATAGTAGAACCGGTACCCGGCACCACAGGTAGCAGTACCGGTGTCAACGTTGGTGGGGGATACGCGAAAGCCACTTCCCCGCTCGGATAGCGAAGCTCCATGGAGAGTGTGCTTGTTGAGAGACCTGTTACTTCAGGCGGAAATATAACAGTACGTCCTGGAAGAATCTGAGTATCCTGTGGGATCCTGAACCGCTTCCTTCCTGAAACCAACTGGTACCGAGAAAGATCAAGAATTCTTGTGTCGCTATTCTTAAGCGCAACACCTTTCTCTGAAAGACCCGTGATGTGTATATCAGCGGGATCCG
The DNA here is from genome assembly GCA_022844065.1 of Minisyncoccota bacterium. GTDB lineage: Bacteria > Patescibacteriota > Minisyncoccia > Phycocordibacterales > Phycocordibacteraceae > C7867-001. The sequence goes on from JALHML010000047.1 coordinate 3,094, forward strand.
CGATAACAATGAACGAGGCAGTGCCGTGACTGTAGCTCTCCTCTGCTCGCACCACAACGAGGTATTCTCCCGGCTCCCGATACGCATACTCAACATCGGTTCCTGTATGCCGTCCACCGTTCCCGAACGCCCAGGTGATATACGAATGCTTCACGTGGCGGCCCGTGCTGTCGTACACAATTGACTGATACTTCGTATGAGTTTTCGTCGATACAATACGATCACCACCAGCCTCTATATAGAGTGTGGGAACCGGATTCACGGTAACCTTCTTTGTGCTAGACGTGCTCCCCGAAGAGGACGTACTCGGTGCTGTAACCGATTCCGTCGCATTCACTGCACGTGGCGTTGCCACGGCCGTAACCCACGATGAGCCGTTTCTTTGCGCCGTATACTTGAGTGCACTATCTCCTCCCACAACACCTTCCCATCCTCCGGACGCATCAATACGATCCACTTCAGTACTGGCGTCCATAAGCACCAATATCTCTCCTGCGTTTGAAAGGCCTCCTCCAAACGAGCGAGCGAGATCAGCATCGACACCAGGTACGGGGTCAGGACACGCTGTTGGTGTTGAGCGCTCGATAAGATAGAAACCACCCGCATCAATAGAGCCCGAAAGCGTCACCGTCATACCACCGTCGAGAGTCTTTAGGGTCCACCCAGACAGCGATACTGATTCAAGACCATCATTCGCAAGCTCTACCCATTCGCAAAAACTTCCGTTATCAACAGAAGTTCCCATCCACGCAATCTCGTTTATCACCACAGCCGCACGTGTTGTCATTGGGGCGAATGCTCCAGCAACAACAAGGCCTATGGCGAGAATTTTATACATCTTTAAATAGAGACCGAAGTGTCTCCTCTGGTACCTCAAACACAGGCTTCGCTTCTTTGGGTGCGGTCTTTGGAGGGCGTGGTGCTTCTGGCTGCGCTGCAGTTCCAATAGTTGAGCGGAGCGCATCCTTCAATGACTCCTGCTTCCCTCCCTGCTTCTTCTGTTTTTCCTTCTCAACATTCGCAACCGTTGCTCGCAGAATAGCCTTTAAATCGTCTGCAGTCTTCGCGGCTGCTGGAGGGAGAGGACGCTCCAAACGCGGCTCCTCGCGGCGCACAGGAGCGGCTCGAGGGGTCTGGGGGCGCTCTTCTCTACGCGGCGCGGACATACCCGGCTTCTTTGCAGGTCCTGCTGACGCTGCCTTGTGATTCTGGGCTGCTTCTTCCGCTGCCTGAGAGAGTTCTGTAAGAATAGCGTTCTCAATACCCGCGCGTTTGGTTGCAAACTGTTGGCGCGAATTCTCAAGTACCTCCTGGCGATACGAACGCGGCGGTGGCTCGATACCCGGAATCGTAACAGCGGAAAATGGCTGGGAACCCACCCCGTCAATCATGAGAGACAGGTAAATCTGCGTGAAGCCGAGATTAACCAAATCCTCCTGCAGGAACTTCGGCATGAATACTTTCTCCAGAAGCTCAGCATCGAGCGGTCCCACTCGGAATGACACCGTACTGCCCACGTTGCCAAACACCGCAGCCTGCACCTCCTCTTCCATCTGTGCCACGTACTGGTGCGCGATGATAAGACTCAACTGATACTTTCGTGCCTCAGAAAGAATCTCTGAGAAGCTCTCGTTCGCGAAGTTCTGGAACTCGTCAACATAGAAATAGAAGCTTGGCACTTTCGCGAGCTCATGCGAAGGCAAATCTGCGCGACTCATCGCACCAAGAAAAATACGGGTCGTTAACATAGAGCCCAGCAGCTGCATGTTCGTGTCGCCAACAAGTCCCTTAGAGAGGTTCACAAGAAGAATCTTCTTGTTGTCCATCAGATCACGGATATCAAACGACGAGTGCGGCTGCCCGATGATGTTTCGGATGAGCGGATTACTCGTAAATTGGCCGATCTTGTTCTGAATGGCAGGCGTCGCTTCTTGGGTATACCGATCACCATAGTTTGCAAACTCACTTATCCAGAAGTCCTTCACCACCGGATCCTTAATGTTCTCTACCACCTTCTTGCGGTAGTTCTTATCCGTATACATCCGGTTTACACCAAGCAACGTTGCGCCCGGGTACTCCAAAAGCGCGAGCAAGGTGTTTGTAAGGATGTACTCCATACGAGCGGACCACGCATCCACCCAAATCTTCTTGAAAGTGGCCATGAGGCCGGACACCACGAGGTGCCGCTTGTCGTATCCCACATCCTCCATCACGTTAAACGCAATCGG
>JALHML010000048.1 GCA_022844065.1 Minisyncoccota bacterium
GAGCTCTTCGAGCTTCCTGATGCGCTCTTCCGTAGCAGCCTGGAGCTCACGTGCCTCCTGGTACTCAGCGTTCTCGGACAGGTCGCCAAGAGATCGAGCATACTCAAGATTCTCCGCAATCTCAGTGCGGCGAACGGTCTTCAAATTCTCGAGCTCCTTTATCATCTCGTCGAATTTCTCCTGGCTTACGACAGTATCCTGGTCGGTCATGTGCTATGTGAATGAATTGTGCGAACGCTAGTTGGTGTAGGTATTGTACGGCCTCCCTTTCTGGCGTCAAATACCCTTTATTCGAAATACTCTGGCGCCGTCTGATACAACCGTGTTAGGGCCGTGTGAGTAGCAGAGATGCCGCCGATTGAATTAGTAGACGGACCCCGCTCCATAACTACAACAAAGGCATACTTTGGTTTGTCATACGGAAAGTATCCTATGGCCCATGAGTTATAGAACTCATTATTCACCCCGAGCTGTGCGGTACCCGTCTTGGCTGCAACCTTCACAAAGGAAAGGTCGTTGAGCCCGATTGCGGTTCCCTCGGTTGTTGTCATGCGCATACCTTCCTGTGCTACACGTATTGCAGCCTGGCTAATTGGAATAGTTTGACCCTGAAGCGGTGCATCCTTCACTAAGGTTGGCTTAACTAACTTGCCACCGTTTGCAACCGCCGCAGTGCCGCGGGCTGCCGCAAGGGGTGTTATCTGCATCGCATACTGACCTATGGCGGTGTTATAGGTGTCACCCAGACGCCACGGATCCCCAAACCTCTCTTCTTTCCATGCGGGGGTTGGTACGAAGCCCGTTGCCTCTCCAGAAAGCTCTATACCCGTAGGACTCGTGAAGCCGAACGCATCATACCAGTACTTAAGGCGTTCAATACCGAGCCCCTTCACTTCCCTATACCCGCCGCCGATAGCATAGAAATACACGTCCGAAGAAACAGCAACCGCACGCCTAGCATCCACCCGTCCATGCGCCTTCCAGTCCTTAAAGATTGAAGGGCGAGACGGGTCGTACGGATTTGGGATGCTAATGGAACCCGTAGAAACAATACTCCAGTCCGCTGTTACGACACCGTCTGAGAGTGCCCCTGCAACCTCCATGGGTTTTATAATCGATCCTGGTGTATAGAGACCCGACACCGCGCGATCAAGATACACCCGTCGTGGGTTTGTCTGATATGACGCGATTACGCTCGATGGACCGCCGGACGAAAGTACGTTCGGATCATACTCAGGATACGAGACGAGTGCATGTACTTCTCCGGTGTTCACATCCATAAGAACCGCTGAGCCTCCAAGAAATGGGATGCGGTCCGCGAGCTCCTGAATTGAACTCGCGAACGCTCGCTGCGCTCTGGCATCAATTGAAAGCGTTACGGTCTCTCCCTTCTCTGCCGGCTTCACCGTTCCTGAAGACTGAAGAGCGCCGTGTGCATTTTCCTCAACGAGAAGCGTGCCGTTCTCTCCAGAAAGTACGTCATCCATCGCCTGCTCAACACCATTCAATCCCTTGATCACCGTTTCATAGAAATTGCCAGACGAATCCCTCTTTGGATATGACACGTAGCCCAAGAGATGCGAAAAGCCAGGATACTCGTATACGCGACGAACAAATCCATCGTGTCCTTCCTCGTTATAAACGAGCGCGTTCCCGTTACGATCAACAATGGCGCCACGCTCTGCAAAAAGGACCTGGGGTCGTAGACGGTTGCGTTCACTTCTCTCTGCATACTCGCTTCCCTGCAGTATCTGCAAAGATGCCGCCTGCACCATGAGCGCCATAAACATAAGGATCGCGACAAACCCTATGCCAGTGAACGTCGAGGGCTCGATCGGTTTCTCGAACTTCCCCTCAAGCCGACTTTGATCGAATCCAGACAGGTTTGATGAATCCAAGAATATCTCGTCTGGATCGAGTTCGTATTTTCGTTTCTTCTTTACGCGTCGCCCGAAAATCATCCTTCCATGATACGCGTCTTCACGAAGCGATGCACGAGGAGTGAAAGAACGAAAGAAAATATGCCAAAGAGCGTAAAATACGGCACAAACGCTACCCCCGGCGAGTAATATACGAGATCAGCTATGAGACCGAACGCGAGCCCGGCAGGCGGCACCATGAGGCTTGCAGCAAAGATTGCGACAAGCGCCACCTGCCATGGAAATATGAAAAGGGATATGAGTGGAATAAGAGATGTCATGGCGCGAATCATGGAGTAATCGTGACCCACGTCACAGAGAACGGATTAAGAAGCGGACGGATATCGACTCTCGAACGCGGCGATGACGGATCATTCCCTACCGCAATCACCGAACCGACAGGAAGCGCACCGGGACCTGATGCAAACACCAAGTCGCCGATAGCAATACCTGCCTCGCGCGCAACGACGGCACTCATAGCGCCGCTCCCCTCGCCAATAAGCGTTACGGGTATACGTTCCTCGCCAATCCAACTCTCCGTCTCCTTGCCCGGTGTTGAGTATAGAAGAATCCGTGCCGAGTTCTTCGTTACACTTTCCACTTCTCCAAGCGGCATGCCGCCCGGCCCATCTGCGCGGCTACCAACTGATACTCGTGCATTGCTCCCGGCATTAACTATAAGTACATCGTAGGGCGAGACCGGAGGGCGAGACAGTACGCCCGCAAGGATGCCGTCAATTGGTTCTGTGCGGCCCCCAAGAAGTCGTTCGAGGTCCTTTACTTTCGCATCAAGCTGAGCATTCTTGGCATAGTACGCAGCATTGTCTGCAAGCAGACGATCACGCTCATTGGTAAGGACTGCCTTGTCAGTAAAGAATGAGCCAACGTTCCCCGCAGCCACTGAAAGGGACGAGCCAACACTCCATAGGGGCGACGCTACTGCAACGAGCACGCCAGGAAGCAGGAAGCGAAGTACTGCGAATATAAGTACGAGCACCAACAACGCGAGTGCCACAGGTCCAAGCCATGGCATGCTGCCTACGAGTGAGTTATGCCTTCGGGAGAATCGCTTCTTCATGCATAAAGGCGTCATTCCATGGACGCGGATCTTCAGTTACAACACCCGTACCTCGCACAACCGCCGTTAACGGGTCAGATGCGACGTGCACCGGCACACCGAGCATCTTCGCAAGGAGCTCCGGAAGACCGCGCAGAAGCGCGCCACCTCCGAAGACCGTTACACCTCGCTCAAGAACGTCAGAAAGAAGCTCGGGCGGTGTTCTCTCAATAACCTCCTTCATCGCTTCAGAAAGCGCGTCCAGAGACGGCGAAAGTGCCTCACGCATGTGTGTGTCGTTCAGGATTATCTCGCGCGGAAGCCCGGTAGCCAGATCGCGACCACGGATCGCTCTCTCGAGACTGGTCTGGAGCGGGAGCACTGCACCAATAGCAATCTTGGTGTCTTCGGCTGTCTTCTCGCCAATAGCGAGCTGGAACTCGCTCCGCACATAATCAATGATGTTCTCGTTGAAGCGATCTCCCGCAACCTGGGAACTCTTCCCTGCCACAGATCCCCCGAGCGCAATAACGGCGATGTCAGTGGTGCCTGCACCAATATCAAGCACCATAGTTCCAACTGGCTCCATAACAGGAAGCTTTGCGCCGATAGCACCCGCCATAGGTTCTTCAAGTATGAATACTTCGCGCGCGCCAGCAGTCATGGCCGCGTCACGCACGGCACGGGATTCAACGTTTGTAACGCCGGTAGGAACGCCAACCACGACGCGTGGACCAAAGAGACGTGAGCGCCCACCCTGTGCTTTGTTTATGAAATACGCGAGCAGCTCCTCGGTTACTTCAAAGTCTGAAATGACCCCATGAGACAACGGACGAATAGCGCGGATGTGCGGCGGCGTCTTACCAAGCATGGCTTTCGCTTCTTTCCCGACTGCCACCATCTGCCCGGTCTTCTCGTTCACGGTTACTACCGACGGCTCAGAGATAACAATGCCGCGTCCACGCACATAGACGAGGGTGTTTCCAGTACCGAGATCAATACCAATGTCGGTTGAGAACAAAGAGTTTCGAGAGAATCGGTTGCCTTTAGCCATACCTAACGTGCAAGCAACTCTTCACGGGTAAGTTTCGTTACGTCTCCTGTTGCACGAGTAACGAGCTCAAAGGAACCCGTTGCTACCGCGTCCTTCCCTACGTTAATGCGGTACGGAATGCCGATAAGGTCAGAGTCTGCAAACTTCTCTCCCGCGCGTGCGTCCCTGTCGTCATAGAGAATCGAAGAATTCTTCCCGAGCCTTTCGTACAGCTCGTCTGCAAGTTTGAGGACCTCCGGATCGTTTCCAAGGGATACGAGGTGATAGCGGAATGGTGCAATCGTTTCTGGCCACACAAGACCCTTCTCATCAGACAAGGTTTCCGCGATGATACCCATGAGCCTTGTTGGACCGATGCCGTAGCTTCCCATAACAACCGGCTTCTTCTCGCCGTCCTCTGCCATGTACGTAAGGCCGAGAGGCTCTGAAAAACGCGTACCAAGATTGAAGATATTCCCGGCTTCAATTGCCTTCTTCTCAACAAGCGCTGATTTCTCAAGACCGAGCTTCTCAAGCGCGGCATCCGTCATCACTTCCTTGTTAACGGCGATACCCTTCGCCTCGTCCACATAGATTGTGTCCTCGCCTGCATCAGACACGGTCTGGAATTCTTCCGAGAATTCGCTGAAGATGCCACCTGACGCAAACGTTACGTACGTACGGTCTCCAATCCCCGCTCTTTCAAACACGTTCTTATACGCTTCCCTCGCCTTTACAAAGAATGCTTCATGCTCGCCTTCGTCCTTAGAGAACGAGTAGAGGTCTTTCATAAGAAATTCCTTCCCGCGCATGATGCCGGACTTAGCTCGAAGCTCGTTCCTAAACTTGTTCTGGAACTGATACGCATATACCGGAAGATCGCGATACGACGCAATGTGTTCCTTCATGATGCGCGTGATCGGTTCCTCGTGCGTTATAGCAAGACCAGTCTCGCCACCCGACTTGAATTCAGTCTTGAACCAGTTATCAACCTTCGTACTGTCCCAACGGTCCGTCTTCTCCCAAAGTGTTTTGTCCTGAAGCGCGGTTAGTACCATTTCCTGCCCGCCAATCTTATTCATCTCCTCGCGGATAATCTGGACGATGTTATTGAGTACTTTCAGTCCGAGTGGGAGGTATGTGTAAACGCCCGCAATCTCCTTGTGCACGAATCCGGCACGAATGAGGAGCTGTGCGTTCTTCGCTTCCTCGTCTGAAGGGTTGTCCCTTCGGGTTCTCGTG
>JALHML010000049.1 GCA_022844065.1 Minisyncoccota bacterium
GTCAGGTACGGGGAGCGGGCATGCAGGCATTCTCCTTCGGGCAGTCAAAGGCGCGCATGATTGACCCAGCTGATACCAATCAGCGCGTACTCTTCTCTGATGTTGCAGGCGCTAAAGAAGCAAAAGAAGAGCTTCTTGAAATCGTGGACTTCCTGAAGAACCCGAAGAAGTTCCTCGATATCGGTGCACGTATCCCGAAGGGCATTCTGCTTATGGGAGCGCCTGGTACGGGAAAGACCTTGCTCGCTCGTGCGGTTGCTGGCGAGGCTGGGGTGCCGTTCTTCTCAATCTCAGGCTCCGAGTTCGTTGAGATGTTCGTGGGTGTGGGAGCGTCTCGTGTACGCGATCTCTTCCTCATGGCTAAGAAGACCTCGCCGTCCATTATCTTCGTTGACGAGATCGATGCGGTTGGACGTGTGCGTGGTACGGGTGTTGGCGGCGGAAACGACGAGCGCGAACAGACGCTCAACCAGATCCTCGTTGAGATGGACGGATTCGATCCAACCGAGAAGGTTATCGTTATGGCAGCAACGAACCGCCCTGACGTGCTCGACCCAGCGTTACTGCGTCCAGGACGCTTCGATCGACGCGTTACGATCGATCTGCCTGATCGCAAAGACCGTCTTGAGATTCTCACGGTACACGCGCGCAAGAAGCCGTTTGGTCCTGACGTTGCGCTCGATGTTATCGCGGAGCGCACTCCCGGATTCTCGGGTGCCGAACTGTACTCGCTCATGAACGAAGGAGCTATCCTCGCTGCGCGTGAGAACCGCAAGGAAATTACGCAGTACGACCTCATCCGCTCTATCGAGAAGGTTATGCTGGGTCCTGAACGAAAGAGTCATCTTCTCGGAAAGAAAGAAAAGCGTCTCACTGCGTATCACGAGGCAGGGCACGCACTCGTTGGTTCTGTGCTCGAGCACTCTGATCCAATCCATAAGATTTCGATCATCAGCCGCGGACGCGCTGCAGGGTACACGCTTAAGCTTCCGTTTGATGACAGGCGTATGCACTCTCGAAAGACCTTCCTCGACGATATTGCGACAACGCTCGGCGGCTATGTTGCTGAAGAGATGATCTATGGAGACCTCACAACCGGTCCGTCGAACGACCTTGCGGTTATCGCAGCTCTCGCACGCGATATGGTGTCTCGGTATGGCATGAGCGACACACTCGGTCCCGTTGCATACGCAGGAGACCGTGCGTATGGAGATGCGATGTACTCCCAGGAGATCGCGTCAAAGATAGATGCCGAAGTTGCGCGCATCATTGCTGAGGCAAAGGGACGCGCTCGACAGGTGCTCGAGGAACACCGTAAAGCACTTGATGCAATTGCAGAGCGCCTCGTTGAGGTTGAGACGCTTGAGCGCGAGGAGTTCGAGGCCATTCTTATTGCGAACGGCATAACACCTAAGAAGAAAGAAGAAGAGGACGTATCAATCTAAGGACGTTGGTATAAAAGGAAAACGGCGGCATCGGATGATGCCGCCGTTTCTCGTCTTCTAGAGCCCAAAGAACTCTTCGATCCAGTTTTTGTGAGTTATTTCCGGGTCGCCCTGCAGGGTAAACCAGAAGAAGCCGCCCATGACCACATAGAGCCAGTAGGAACCGGCAAAGAGAGCTAAGCCGAAGACCGTAGCGGGGGTCTCTGCCACCGACCAGATCCCGTAGCCCATAGCCACAGCAAGACCAACGGCGAGATAGGGGAAGATGCCGGTGTCGAGCCAGTTCCTGATAGCGTGTGGCCCCCACAGGAAGAAAATGAGCAACGTGTTCATCAGCATAGCTGACCTCCTTTCATATGCTCTGAAATGCACCATATCAAAATCTCACTTTCTCTGCACGTTTGGTGCACCCTCTTGGATTCGAACCAAGGACCGCGGAGGTATAAGCTCCGTGCTCTAACCAACTGAGCTAAGGGTGCCCTAATACTGTAGCGCACCCTTATTCGGGATGCACCTCCTCGTCCGCTTCCTTTGCAAGCTTCGCGAGAAGGGGATGCTTCTTAAGTTCCGGATCTTTTTTCACGAGCTCCTGTGCCTCGTTTCTCGCGGCCTCTACCATCTTTATATTCTTAAGCGCCTCCATAGCGATATCCGACACGCCCCACTGCCGTGCACCATAGAGCTCGCCGGCACCTCGGAGTGCAAGATCGTACTCGGCGAGTTCAAATCCATTCTTGGCGGTCGTAAGGGCCGTAAGGCGTTCCTTGGTGGCAGGGCCATAGGACTCAGGGAGTGCGAAGCAGTACGCCTGATTGCTTGAACGAATCACGCGCCCACGCAGCTGGTGTAATTGTGCGAGTCCAAATCGCTCAGCACCTTCAATAAGAATAACGGTGGCGTTCGGGACATTCACACCAACCTCAACAACCGATGTCGCAACGAGTATCTGTACGTCTCCATTTTCAAATCGCTTCATAACCGCTTCTTTATCCTTCGGTGTCATTTTGCTATGTAGGATATCGATTGAAGCATCCGGAAATACATTCAGTTTCAACCGCTCCGCTTCCGCTTTCACAGACTTTGCCTGTACGGCGAATTCTTTTTGGGGATCGGGCTCGTTGATACGCGGACAAATCACATATGCCTGGTGTCCGAGTGCAAGTTCGCTTCGCACACGCTCGTATGCCTTCTCGCGCTTCTCAGGACCAAGAACTTCCGTGAGGATGGGCTTGCGACCAAGCGGCATTTGATCAAGAAGCGACAGATCGAGATCTCCATAAATCGAGAGCGCAAGTGTGCGCGGGATTGGCGTCGCGGTCATTGAAAGAAGGTGAGGCGAGAGTGCACCATCCTTCTTTGTAAGCTTTTGGCGATGTGCTTTTCCGAAGCGGTGTTGTTCGTCAATAATGGCGTACGCAAGATTCTGAAACGCTAAAGATTTGTAGACGAGTGCATGGGTACCAATAACAATTGGGATCTCGCCGTTCGCGACCCATTTCGCGAACTGTGCTCTCGAAACCTTTGCGGACTCTTCGTACCGGACCTTCGAAGGGAATTTGCGGCACTCGTTTCCGGTTATGAGTCCAATTGGGATTGGGTGGTCTTTGAAATAGGAAACGAACGTAGAGAAGTGTTGCTTCGCAAGGATTTCGGTAGGGCACATGTACGCAACCTGAAGCGTTCCTGCAACGCGCCCCGGAGGTCTTGAGGTAGCAACCATGTAGGCGGTTGCCGCCGCCACTGCGGTCTTTCCGCTTCCCACATCCCCCTCGAGAAGTCTTCTCATAGGGTGCGGTTTCTCGAAGTCCGCTACGATGCTTTCAATGGAGCGCGCCTGAGCCTCAGTTGGCGGAAACGGAAACGAATCCATGAAGGCTGAAAGAGAAGCTCGATCTGCGTGTACCGGGAGCGCCCGTTCTTTTGTCGCTTCAAGACGTCGGCGTTGTGTCGTGAGTTGTATCGCTAGTACTTCTTGGAACGCAAAACGTTTCTTCGCTGCTTGCGAATCCGGAAGCTTTCGAGGCGCATGCATCCAGATGACCGCTGTCGCTAAAGTTGGTAAGCTGTAGCGATCGAGCATCTCTTTGGGAATTGGGTCGGGGAGACGTTCGTGCACGCCTGCTTCAAAGACGCGTTTGAGTGCATGCAGGAACCACTGCGAGGAGACGCCTTTTGATTCTGGATAAATTGCGTACAGAGTGTCCTCGATGAGAGCACTTCCAAGGTCTTCGGTGTTCGTAAAGAGGGAGTCGTGCACTTCCTCAGGATTAATAGGGGAACGGTCGATCTCGGGGTTTGCGAGATAGATTTTGTCGCCTGTCCCAGTTATCTTCCCGCTCGCCTTCACAACCATGCCGTCCTTGAGAGACTTCGCAATGTAGGGTTGCGAGAACCAGCGCAGCTTTATGCGGCCCGAGGCATCCTCGAGCCACGCCTCACCCATAGGACGCTTCGCAGTCCACGACTTCTTCGCTTCAGGTTTCCTAATGGTGCCGTAGAGCGTAACGTCACTTCCAGACGTTGCGCTGCCGATAGTGCCGGTCGGTCCTGCTGCTTCGTACCGAGCGGGGAAGTGATAGAGGAGATCGTGTATCGTTTTAATACCGAGCCGCTCGAGCGCTTTCTTTTGGTCAGGCTTGAGGCGGGTGAAATGCTGTGAGACTGAGTCTTCAGGCTTCATGAGGTCAGTATACCGTTTGGTTCATGAACAGAGATACTAGTATTTATCTCGCGGTAGGAGGATATGGACTCAGGGGTCCTGCGACACGTGCTGCACTTTTTACGGCTTGTTCGACAGTTGATATCTAAACTGAGATACTGCTTTGGCTATGTCAGCGGCAAGAAAGAAAATAAAGGTGCAGACTCGTGCACACATACTCGCAGCGTTTAAAAAGACCGGTGCTCGGGTTGAGACTAAAGGAAGGATAAGGTTAAAGAATAAGGAAGACTTTGCGCTCTACTACACGCCTGGAGTTGGCGTTGCGTCTTTGCATCTTGCAAAACATCCTAAAGATGCACGGAAGCTTTCCGTAAAAAAGAATAGTGTTGCAGTTATTAGTGACGGCTCGGCAGTGCTTGGTCTTGGGAATATCGGCCCGTATGGCGCACTCCCTGTTATGGAAGGGAAGGCATTGATTTTCAAGGAGCTTGCCGATGTTGATGCGTGGCCCATCGTGCTCGATACTCAGGATCCAGACGAGATCGTTCGAACAATCATACATATTGCCCCGGGCTTTGGCGGTATAAACCTCGAGGACATTAAGGCCCCCGAGTGTTTTGATATTGAGCAGCGACTTATCGCGGCACTTGATATACCGGTTATGCATGACGACCAGCACGGCACTGCTATTGTTGTGCTGGCAGGGCTCATCAACGCAGCAAGCGTGGTTGGGAAACCGTTTAGGAAACTGAAGGTTGTTATATCGGGCGCTGGCGCTGCCGGGAGTGCGGTTGCAAAACTACTACATGCCGCAGGTATTACAGACATCATCGTGCATGATCGCACGGGTGCGTTGTATCAAGGTCGAAGTGGTCTTAATGAAAGCAAGCAGGAACTCGCTCGTCTAACCAATCCACGAAACATGTCAGGGGATCTCACAGCCGTACTTGAAGGAAGCGATGTATTCATTGGTGTTTCAGGACCAAATATCCTTACCGCTGACGACATACAAACCATGGCAAAGGACGCTATCGTCTTTGCGCTGTCCAACCCAATACCTGAAATTATGCCAGAGCAGGGGAAGAAGGGTGGTGACATGG
>JALHML010000050.1 GCA_022844065.1 Minisyncoccota bacterium
ATTGATTTTTGAGGAGGGACAAGAAGTCCGGTCTCCCCGTCTTCAAGAATCTCGGGGATTCCGCCCACGCGGGTGCCAATTGATGGGAGCGATGCGAGCCCTGCTTCAAGGAGTGCGTACCCGAGTGCCTCGCTTCGAGAGGGGAGCACAAATACATCAAGTGCTGCTAGATGGCTGCTGGCATCTTTTACAAAGCCCGTGAGTACAACTCGGTCTGGTAGGTCATATATCTGTACCAACTTCTGGAGATGTGCCCATTCGGTCCCGTCTCCCATAATAACGAGCACGGTAGAGGGAGGATCATGCGCAATTGCTGCGAATGCTTCAACGAGTGTATCGAGACCTTTAGTGGGATGGAGTTCTGCAATTGAACCGATCCACAAAGCATTCGGGAATCCGCGCGCTAGTTCCGGCGCTATACGCATACGTGCTTCTTTTTTTGAGAGTAGCGGCAGGGCCGACACACCATTATGGATAACGGAGAATCGTTTCTTAACAAGCGGCATCCATGCGGCGTCTTGACGTATGGCACCGGAAACACAGATGGTTTTATGTGCACACAGCACCATCGCGTAATGAAAGAGACCAATGAGTACCTTTTGCCACAGCGGGCGACCTTCGTTAAAGGCCCAGCCGTGCGCTGTGAATACGATGGTTCGTATTCCCTTAAGGCGCCCGGCCAGTGTTGAAAGACCCCCTGCCTTCGAACTGTTTCCGTGAATAGTGTCCGGACGGAATTCCTCAACAATCCGTAAGAGTGTTTTGAAGGAGCGGAACTCATCAAGAATCGATATGTCCCGTTTCATCGCGGCAATGGTGCGGGTTTCAATACCTGCTTCCTTAAGGCGTTCAGTTAGAGTGCCTTCATTTCCAGAGACAACTCGTACTTCGTGCCCAGCTTCTTTGCTTGCGACGGCAAGATCAAAGACATAGCGCTGTGCGCCGCCCCAGTTAGCCTTTGTTACGACGTAAAGGATACGTTTTGGTTGGCTCTTCGGCGCAACCTCCGTGTTTGTAGCCATGTTCTATAGTATAACTGCAAGCATGATATATGGCGGCACGCGCGCTCCGGCGCTCCTCTTTTTCGGCGATATTGCCGTTTTTGCTATTTCCCTCTGGATAACGCTGTTTATTCGTACCGGAGCACTGCCGAAGAGTACACTCCTTGAGGATCACCTGGGACCTTTCGCGCTGCTGTTCCTTGTATGGATACTCGTTTTCTACATGTCGGGCCTGTACGGAAAAGGGACCATTCTCTTGAAGAGCCATCTGCCACAAGCCTTGCTTCGTACACAGGTAGCGAACATCGTGCTCGCGGCGCTCTTCTTTTTCTTGGTGCCTGGTGTTGGTATCGCGCCGAAGACAAACCTTGCAATCTACCTCGCAGTTTCGCTTCTATTAATTTTCCTATGGCGTCTTGCGATATATCCGCGCATCAGCGTGAGTAACTCACGCTCACGTGCCGTACTTATTGCGGAAGGACCTGATGCGAATCATCTCAAGAACGAGATGAACGGGAATGCTCGGTATCCGCTCATATTCGTTGACATGCTTTCTCCGTCTGACTTCCTCGCCCTTTCGGACGAAGGACGCAAGGCACTTATACCGGACGACGTTGATGCGATTGTTGCTGATATTCCTGCCTGCAATGCGCACGGACTCTTGCCGGTGCTTTATGACTTGCCGCGGGGTATCGGAAATTACGACATTGTTGATTTCACCGACCTCTATGAGGAGGTGTTCGACCGCATCCCACTTTCGCTGCTTGATCAAGGATGGTTTATCGAGCATGTTGCTGAAGAGGATCCGCTTTGGTATACGATCCCGAAGCGTCTTATAGATTTGGTGGGCGGGCTTAGTATGGGGCTCGTCACGGTCCTTGCGGTACCGTTCGTGTGGCTCACACTCAAGCTTGAAGGCCCTGGCGCACTCTTTATCTCTCAGGATCGTATCGGGAAGCATGGCTCCCGGATGCGTGTCTACAAGTTCAGGAGTATGTCCGGAAACAATCGGGCGTCAGGTTCGTGGGTAGGGGAGGATGAGCTCCGTGTCACCAAGGTCGGAGCAATCTTGCGACAGACCTCACTCGACGAGTTCCCACAGTTCTGGAACATCCTGAAGGGAGACATCTCCCTCATTGGACCCCGGAACGATATCGAAGGACTTGGAAAGCGTCTTGAAGCCGAACTTCCGTATTACTCGATGCGCTACAGGGTTACTCCTGGTATCACTGGTTGGGCGCAGATTAATCAGCAGTACGAGCAAGGGAATCTATCTCCGCAGTCTGTTGAGGAGACCAAGGTACGTCTCGCCTACGATTTTTATTATCTAAAGCATCGCTCGCTCGGTCTCGATCTTGTGATTGCGCTCAAGACTATAAAGCGCATGTTCTTTAGGCTTTCAAACTGGTAGTCTCTATATATGAAGCACACCGTACTCGTCACTGGCGCCGCAGGATACGTGGGCTCAATGCTCGTCCGTAGGTTTGCTGCCAGGGAGGATGTCGAGTGTGTTATTGGACTCGACAAGGAACCGGTTCCAGATCTCATCAAAGACGAAGCAAAGCTCGTCTATCTAGAGACGAATACCGCAGACGAAGGGTGGGAAGAGAAAGTAGCGAGCCATGCTCCAACCGTTGTTGTGCATACTGCCTGGCAGATTCGCGAGATATATGGGAACCGTCCACTCAGTTGGAAGTGGAATATTGATGGTTCGGACCGTGTGTTTCGATTCGCGTACAACACGCCATCTGTTACGCGCTTGGTGCATTTCTCAACCGTTGCCTCATACGGTGCGTTTCCAACAAATACGATTGAATACCGATTTACCGAGAACGACCCATTCCGCAAAACAGACTATTTATATGCGGAAGAGAAGCGCATTGCTGAGGAGCATCTCGAAGCTTGTTTCGCTGAGGCTGTACGCAAGGTACCAACCGCTATCGTGCGGCCTGCCGCGATAACTGGTCCACGTGGTCGCTACATGCGCATCCGTTTCGGGCTTCAAGCTGCACTCGCAGGCCAGCTTAAGGATTCCTTTGTGTATCGCCTTGTGTCTATGATGACGCGCTTTGTCCCGGTAACGCCAAAGTGGGTTCGACAATTCATCCATGAGGATGATGTCGTTGACCTCGTTGAGCTTCTTGCATTCTCTGAACCCAAGGGCGAATACGAAGTCTTCAATATCTGCCCGCCTGGCGACGTTGTGCTTGGGAAAGATATGGCAGCAGCGGTGGGGAAGAAAGCACTCCTGATTCAGCCCTGGATGACTCGTATCCCGTTTGCGTTTTTGTGGCATGCGACGCGTGGCAAGATTCCAACGGCAAAGGGAAGCTGGAAGGGATATTCGTATCCAATTGCCGTCGACGGCTCGAAGCTCACGCAGGTATATGGATACCAATACAAGTACCCAAGTCTCGATGCGTTCCGTTATACCGATGGCGAGTATGAGGTATTTGTGCCAGAAGAACAGCGTCGTCCTAAATCCGCATGATAATCGACGGACGAGCCATTGCTTCGGAGATCCTCAAGGAGGTGCGCGCCAAGAGTACGCGTGCCGCTATTGTGCGCGCGGTTGTTGTTATGCCGTCTCCTGCAACAGAGTCGTATCTCGCAATTAAAGAGGCACGTGCCAAAGAGGCGGGCATGCATCTTGAAGTGGTTCGTCTTTCTGAGTCCGCAACAAACACTGACGTGATTGAAGCGATCGAGAAGCCCGGTGCTGATGCCGTTATTGTGCAGCTTCCGCTCCCTGAACACCTTGATAGCAAGGTGATACTCGACAAAATTCCTGTCGAGCGTGATGCAGATGTACTTTCTGCGCTCGCATACTCACGCTTCAAGGCGGACGAGGACAATGCAATTTTGCCACCGGTGGTTGCAAGTATCGCTGAGGTGCTTGAACGCTCGAAGGTGTTCGTTGCAGGGAAGGGAGTAACGGTTGTAGGGCAAGGCAGGCTTGTTGGCATACCGGCCGCCGCGTGGCTTGTTAATCAGGGCGCAGAAGTAACGGTGGTGACGCGTGAAGAGGGGGACCTCTCAAGACTTGAAGAAGCCGATGTCATTATTACGGGTGCTGGGAGTCCTGCCTTGATTCAGCCGCACCATATCCAGGAAGGAGTTGTGCTCATTGATGCTGGAACCTCTGAATCGGGAGGTGCCATTGTAGGAGATGTGGACCCCGCGTGTGCCAGCAAGGCCTCAGTATTTACACCGGTTCCTGGAGGCATTGGCCCGATTGCTGTTGCCTGTCTATTTCGCAACGTGATGCTTCTTATGGAAAGGGGATTGCAGGAAGGCTGAAAGCCAGTAGACTTTCAATACTATGCGTTATATCCCAGCGGTGCTTGTGCTTCTCGTGTCGGGCTTCCTTGGTTGGTACGTACTCTCTCCAGGACATCCTATTAAGCTCGGTCTCGACCTTGCCGGAGGAACGGAGCTCATCTATCGAGCAGACACGAGCCTTATCAAAACAGACAAGCAGGGGGCCCTTAACTCTCTTCGTGAGGTTATCGAGCGTCGCGTGAATCTCTTTGGTGTTGCGGAACCGCTTGTGCAGCTTGAGCAGTCGAGTGCGGTAGCGGGTGCTGTAGAGGACAGGCTTCTTATCGAGCTTCCGGGTGTTACTGATGTACAGGCGGCTGTTGATGCTATTGGTTCAACACCATTGCTCGAGTTCCGTCTTGCGAGTGCTGAAGCAAAGATTGGAGAGGATGGAGCTGTTGGGGTTGAGCAGATATTCGTACCGACTGAGCTTACAGGCCGGTACCTCGAGAAGGCTGATCTCCAGTTCGGCTCACAGACTGGTGCAGGGATCGCAAACGAACCAATCGTGATGCTTACGTTTAATGCCGAAGGCGCCACACTGTTTGAACAGATTACGCGAGCCAATGTTGGGAACATGCTTGCGATCTTTCTTGATGGCGAGCCAATCTCAATGCCGGTCATTCGCGAAGCGATTGCAGGCGGCACGGCGACAGTCTCGGGCGGCTTTACGCCTGAAGAGGCGCGTAACCTTGTCCGGAACCTAAACTTCGGCGCGCTTCCTGTTCCTATTGAGCTTGTGGGAAGCGGCACCGTTGGTCCTACCCTGGGAGCCGAAGCGTATGAGGCGGGGCTTATTGCGTCTGCCTTCGGGTTCCTGCTTGTCGCA
>JALHML010000051.1 GCA_022844065.1 Minisyncoccota bacterium
CTTGAAGATGTTCTTACCATCGCTTCCCTCCTCCAGCGCGAGACACGCGATCCGTCTGAGATGCGTCTTATCTCCGGCATTATCTGGAACCGTCTCTGGTCTGGCATGAACCTCCAGATCGATGCAACACTTCAATATGCGAAGGCCTCAAACGGAGGCACGAAGACGTGGTGGCCAGTACCACGCCCTGCCGACAAGTACATAAAGTCTCCATACAACACCTACCAGAACAAGGGTCTTCCGCCAGGACCTATCTCAAACCCTTCAACAGAAGCTATTCTTGCTGCTCTCAACCCAAAGAAAACCGACTGTATCTTCTATTTCCATGACAGTAAGGGCCGAATGTTCTGCTCTCCTGACTATGCAGGACACGTTCGCATGCTCAAAAAGAGCTACGGCCAGGGCAAGTAGCTAGTGCTTCTTTACGTTCCGATCGATATTGCGTTTCGTTATATTCGTTGCAGCCTCGTTTAGGGTTGTGGTGCTTTGCATAAGGCTATTGAGTACGATTACCTCGTACCCTAGATCAAAACCTTCAAAGGCGGTGGCGAGCACGCATCCGTCAGCCTCTAGGCCACATAACTCAATCTTACTAATGCCGAATTTCTTGAGATAAGTGAGTAGACGCTCAGACTTAAATGCCGAGTATGATGATTTTATAAACGTGTTCTCTCGAGTAGAAAGATGGGCAAGTTCATCGGCTATATCGGTATCGGGTGCTTTGAAGACCTTATGCCATCGCAATAACTTCACAAAATTGCTTCCCTTCTTGTTTACGAACTTGCTGAAAAGTATATGGTCGTACTGCTGCTTTTCTATATGGACAGCAATCTTCTTCGGAAGACGTCTTGCGGAGGGCTTGAGAAAACCCTTCTGCACGTCAATTATGAGTAGTGTTCTCATACACTTATTATCGTGGGCACCGACTAATTAAGTATGAGGAATCCAAGGTTCAGCGTTGCAGCATATGTAACCCAGAGCAGATACGGGATCATGAGATACACCGCACACTTTGAGTGCGCCGCATACATTCGCATGAGCGCGATTATGAGACCAAGCAGCACCAGGATAACAATCATGGCCAGCAAGAGTTCCTGCATGCCAAAGAAGGCAATAGACCAGAATAGGTTTACGAGCAAATGGCCGAGGAAGAGCCATATAGCGAGATACTTCCCGATTTTCTTCGAGCGCCACACCAGGAACGCACTCGTTCCCATGAGTACATAGAGGAGCGTCCATACCGGCCCGAACACCCAGTTTGGCGGTGTCCATGACGGACGGTTAAGTGTTGCGTACCATCCCTGGATGCTGTCCATCGTGGACAAGGAACCTATAAAGCCAGCGGCAAGCGATATACCTACAAAGAATACGAGGGCGAGTATTGAGCCTAATTTCATACTAGTAGCCGAGAAACTTCGTTGCGATTAAATATGTCGCTACCGATGTTACCGTTGTCACAATTACACCCCAGGCAAGGTCAACGAAGGTGAGTGGGAGCGGCCAACCAGTTATGGTTGCAAGATTCGTAAGGTCATACGCTGCATATGCCGCAAGTCCAAAGAATGCTGCCGTTAACGCTACGCGCATTATGGAATGCACCCCAATAGCCGGCGCAATAACGAAGAAGGCAACCGCAAGTGAATAAATAACATAGAACGCGAGAGCCGCAGGCCATACAACGTCAGGACGAAGCATTGAGCCGAGCTGCGAACGATAGAATCCGCTTCCAACCAGACCGATCCAAAGAAGATCGAGTATGAACATGATAGGGAACGCGATGGCAGCAAGTATGAATGTCTGCATATGAATACTTAAAGGATAAGTACTGTAAGTATACCTCTCTTGAAAACAGGAAAGAGCCCGTTTGGGCTCCTCTCATCCTTCTTGCCAGCTTACGACGGTCCAACCCCCTGGATGAAAGATGGGCGTACTGTAGGCTGCGAGTGCAGCTACAAACCAATTATTGGCCTGGTCCTGCAACCATACAAATGAAAGCCGCCCCAGTCATCGTTGCTGAGACGGCTCGGTCTATAATCAGACCCATCGTGGTTGGACGGTTGTTCTGCCGACCATTTCTTCCATCTGCTTGTACGCTTCGCAGGAAAATGAGTTGATTCTCCTTCCCTTCAGTAGAACTTCTGCCGTGAGCTGGCCGGCCACTTCGTGCTCCATCATGTCATGTAAACTCAAGTGATACACGTCCATGGGTTCGCCAACCGCCTCGCCCTCGTCTCTTTTCACGCTACGGAAAGGCATCGGTTCGTTGCGCCGTCTCCTTCGACGATACTCTAGCCAGAGGAAAAAGCGGGCAAGCCAACCTCGTTTGTATGCTTGAGCACTGCCGTCAACCATTTCTGAGAACTGTTCAAAGGGGCTCATTGCCACCTCCCTTTTGTTAATTGAAGCCGCAGTTAAAATACAACTAAAAACCAGAAAAGTCCAACTGGCAATCGGAGACGATGCTGAACTGCTTTAATACAAAAGACCGCCTGGCTAGGGCGGCCTTCTATTTCTCTTATATGGCAGTGCCTTCGCTGCTTTCGAGAATCAAACAGATGGCAGAAAGCACATCTTCATCCTCCCCATTAGAAGCGTTTCGGAAAAGTCCTGCAGTGGGGCCATTAGGGAGCTTTCCAGCAACCATCCTGGCCACGCGCTTAGCTCGTTCACGCCGGGCTCCGACAACGATATTATCAACCATCTGATCTCTCCTTTAGTTACGAGTCTCCTGGAAAAGTACTCAAGTTCTTAAGAAAAGTCTAGATCGCTAGTCTGGGACGATGTTGGAACCTTTCTGCAACATATGGTACGTTCTGTCTAGACTCGTTCACAGGAGAAATAGTCATGGACGCTTTTGAATTAACGGCAACTGTCGTTGGACTTCTGAAGGGAAAGGATGCGGATGTCTGGCACGACGTCCTCGAGCGCACGGTCAGCGGTCAGGACCCTTACGCCAGCCAATTGTCTCGGCTACGGGTGGTTGAGGTCCTCCGAACCAACGACCTTGACCCGAAGGATCTGCTGGATCGTCTTGCAGCCCTGGAGGTTAAGGTGGACGAAAGAATCGTGATAGCCTTCCGAAGGATGGAGTCAGAACCTTCTGAAAAGAGCCTGTTCATCTACACAAGGGCTGCTCGACAACACGAAGGTCAGATGATTGTCAGGTTCGACCCAGGCGCATTCGGTCTCCCGCTTAATTCGTACGAAGAACATGCGTTCGGCTTCGATGGCACAGTTGGGTACGACAAGGTCCTCGGGTGTGCGCAGAAGTACGGATTACGTCCGGTGGACTTCCTGGGCGCGCTCTATCTTCGACTGCATTTCCTCGAAGCCCACAAGAGCACGGGAGGTACCCGGTATTACATTGGATGCAAGCCAATAATCTACGACGAGGGCGAGCTTCCGATCATTCCTGCACTGTCCTACGATCCCTATGCTGGATGGTCGCTGGATGCGTTCGAAGCTGGTCCTGAATCAACGCTCGATGTCGGGGTCCTTTCGGGACAAGGTGAGTATCACGAATCTACGTTCCTCTTCTACCTTGATCCGCCCCGCTAGCAAACCCCGGAGAAGCCCCGTGCTTCGGCCGGGGTTTCTTTTTTTATTGCAGGCTGTCTGGGACGATGTTGGAACCTTAATTTAAAAACCGACCCATAGCAGGTCGGTTGGTAGTGGAACGAGAGGCTTAGACCGGATGAAATGCTTTTCAGCACAAGAACCTTAAGATGGCTTCTTCAATCGCTTCGCGCAGAGACGCGGACGATGGTTCATTCACCCTTTCGCGTGAGCTTCGGTCTTGTCCCTGCCGGGAGTCTCAATTGATTTCCTCCTCTCGTTCCAATATCTAAATTACTATTTAACCATATGACAGTCCAGCTGGCTTGACGATGTTGGAACTAGATTATGAAAATCCCCCGGCCATGCGGCTGGGGGATCTCTTCAGCTGCCGCGAACGGCTCTAGTTGAGCAGTTCGAGCTTCTTGCCGATGTCGGTATCGAGGAACTCGATGACTTTCCGTCGGACGTCCTCTGACGGGACGTCGAGATCGTCCCGCGAATTGTCGCCCCAGCGGCGAACTTCTTCTTCGCTCACCTGGAGCGCGGTGGCGAGCTCCGAGGGGCTCACCTGATAGTCCGATATCGCGAGTGCGACCATGGCTCGAAAATACTCCGGTTGCCCAGACTCTTCCAGGGTTTCAGGAGACTGTATCGAGTCCCTGAAATACCCCATTTCGACGGCGCGGCCCCGCACTGACTCTTTGACCTCCAACATAGGTAGGCTCCGTTGTTTAGGAAGGATATGCTTCCGTGCAGAGGATACGATATATGACTATGTGTGTCTAATGCTAGCAGACTGGAACGATGTTAGAACCTTTTTAATACAAAGAGCCGAAGGATTTCTCCCCCGGCTCATTTAAAAGTCTGAATCCCGAACTAAGAGAACAGGCTCAGGAAACGCTGAAGCAGTGATTCGCGAGGTGGCGGCTGTGGAGCCAATCTTGCCCGCTCTTCGTCGCTCATCGCCATCATGCAGCCATACTGCTGACAGAAAGAACTGTGACAATCCATGCACATATCTCTATCTCCTTTCTTAACCAATGGACAATACCACTTGACGATGCACTTGACCAGTGATTTTTGCTGGGAGTCTGGGACGATGTTGGAACCTTTTTGCAACATATGCTACGTTCTGTCTAGAAACAACGGAGGGCGTAATGAGCGCACCAACAGCAGACCTTTCTTCACTGATGACCTTCATCGGGGAACGCTATACTTTCACCGAAGAGCACTATCCCGGCTACGACCAGCTTTCAGACGAGCAGAAACTGCTTTTTGCCGTCCGGCACAGCGCGCTTCACATGATGAAGTCAGTCGGGAAGATCGCCGCCGAAGCCGAAGCCGCAGATCATGGCGGGCAAATGGATGAAGAGACCCTCCGGGTCGCTACGACCAAGATGCTCGTTAACGTTCTGAAGTTGGCGGAAGAACTCGACATGTGGGGCATCGAGCTTGCCGCTCGGG
>JALHML010000052.1 GCA_022844065.1 Minisyncoccota bacterium
AGAAATTTTCGTACGGCAGTCACGTGCACCCTGCGCGCGATTGGTTCTACTTACTCGTTGTGATGACAGTCCTTGTTGCGCTCTCTATTGGCTGGAATCTGTGGCTGCTCAAAAGTGTTGAGAAGGGAGGGACAATTGGAGACGAGAATGCGGTGATTGAATCCTTTGATGAGGCACCAATCGAATCGGTACGGGCGGTA
The DNA here is from genome assembly GCA_022844065.1 of Minisyncoccota bacterium. Taxonomy (GTDB): domain Bacteria; phylum Patescibacteriota; class Minisyncoccia; order Phycocordibacterales; family Phycocordibacteraceae; genus C7867-001. The sequence continues at coordinate 201 of JALHML010000052.1, forward strand.
TTCGAAGAGAGACGTGCGGAACAGCTTCGGTATCGCCAGGAGTACCGGTTCGTTGACCCGTCTCTCTAGGACCGCTACTGTACTAAAGCCCCTATAGCTTAATGGATAAAGCTGCGGACTTCTAAGCCGTCGATCTTGGTTCGATTCCAGGTGGGGGCACCGAGGTGAAATAGAAAAGAGCCAGCGATTTGCTGGCTCTTTTCCTTGTGTGGGCGATGGAGGACTCGAACCCCCGGCCTACCCGGTGTAAACGGGTTGCTCTAACCAACTGAGCTAATCGCCCGTAGGGCCTAGAGTAGCGCATAACGGGAATATTTTGAAGTAACCTCGCTCCAGCATGGTACGTTCTTATCTGTATGCATGAACGCCTCGAAGCCATAGTTTCCGGAAGAGTACAGCTGGTTATGTATCGGGACTTTGCGCAACGCAAAGCGAGGCGACTTAAACTTGTTGGTTCGGTTGAGAATCTTTCGAATGGAACGGTGTGTGTAATTGCGGAAGGTCCTCGCGACGTGCTCGAGGCGTACGTAACGCGCCTCGAAGGCGGACCGCTCCTTGCACGTGTTGAACGCGTTACGCCACTGTGGTTGCCAGCGACCGGAGGTTTCCGTGACTTCAGCATTATCTACTAGCATGAGCACCTTGCGATCAATCGGCGTCATTATGGACGGCAACCGCCGCTGGGCGAAGGAGCGCGGACTTCCAACCCTTGAAGGGCACCGGAAGGGTTTCGAGCGTATACAGGATCTTATCTCGTGGTGTAGGGACACTTCAATTGAGGAAGTTGTGCTCTACGCTTTCTCAACTGAAAACTGGAATCGGTCTCCCGAGGAAGTTGAGTATCTTATGGATATATTCGAGCACTCATTCTCTAATACGCTCGCGCAAATAGCAGAAAATGGTATTCGCGTCAGATTTATGGGGCAGCTGGAGCGCTTTTCTGCAGGTCTTCAACAAAAGATGCAAAAGCTTCAGACGGAAAGTTCTACTGGCACAGCCGGAACACTTACGGTTGCGTTGTCATACGGAGGACGTCCTGAGATTCTCGCCGCTGTAAACAAGTTGCTACAGGAAGGAAAAGAAACCGTAGACGAAGAGGGATTCTCAGACGCACTCTGGAGTGCAGGACTTCGCGATCCTGATCTCATACTTCGCACGGGAGGCGAGCGCAGACTCTCGAACTTCCTGCCGTGGCAGTCGGTATACAGCGAGCTTTTCTTTACGGACACGAAGTGGCCAGACTTTTCGAAAGAGGAGTTTAACGCTGTGCTCGCAGAGTACGCTGAGCGCGAACGAAGACACGGGAAATAGCGATGCATGCTAGGGTGTCTCCATGGAACTCCCGGTTATATACGAAGACGATGAGATCGTTGCTATAGCGAAACCCGCCGGTGTTATGACACATCCGGATGGACACTCGACGGACGAGACCGCGAGCGATTGGTTTGCGCGTACCTATCCTGATTCTAAAGAGGTGGGGGAGACGCAGCGTCTTAAGGACGGGACCGAGATTGCACGCTCCGGCGTCGTGCATCGCCTTGACCGCGATACCTCAGGAGTACTCATCTTTGCAAAGACGCCTGACGCACACGCGCGCCTTAAGCTCGCATTTCAGAACAAGCAGGCGAAGAAGACGTATCTCGCTATTGTGTACGGCACCCTGAAAGAAGAGAAGGGAATGATTAACTTCGCTATTGGCCGGAGCCGCAAGGACTTTAGGTTGCGTAGTGCACAGCCGAAAGCTAAGGGTCTTATGCGTGAAGCGCTCACACGATTTTGGGTTGTGGGGGACATCGGGACACACTCTCTTGTTCGTCTTATGCCTGAAACCGGACGCACCCATCAAATTCGGGTGCATCTGAAGGCAATCCATCATCCGGTGGTCTGCGACCCACTCTATGCTCCTGGACGTCCCGCTGATCTGGGTCTCACGCGCCTTGCGCTCCATGCGTATTCGCTCGAGATTCCGCTCGCGTCTGGCCGTGTGCTTATTACCGCGGAGGTCCCAGAGGACATGAAAAAGGCGGTTCAGGGCTTCCCGGGAAGCGAGACCTTCGTTGCTCCGTAGAAACGGCTGTGATACAGTGCGCAGGCTTATGAACGCAGTCCATACACCCGTCGCTCAGGATGAGCGCACCAAGCTCGGCATCCGCCCGGGCGACACTGTCCGTGTCCACCAGAAGGTGGTCGAGAAGGGCAAGACCCGTCTCCAGGTATTCGAGGGCCTCGTGCTTGCGGTGAAGCACGGCACTGAGGCAGGAGCGACCTTCACGGTCCGTGCAACCATGTCCGGTATTGGCGTTGAGAAGATTTTTCCGCTCTACAGCCCCGTTATCGACAAGATCGAGATTACTCGTCGCTCGAAGGTCCGCCGCGCGAAGCTTTACTTCATCCGTGAGAAGGTTGCTCGCGAGGTTCGTCGCCAGCTCCGCAACATGCGCATGGTTAATCTCTCCACAACTGATTTCAAGGAGGAAGAGAAGCCAGAGGAGATTGCTGACGAGGTTGATGCGGCAGTCGATGCTCCAGAAGAGGTTGTTGTAGAAGTTGACACTGTTCCTGAGGGAGACACTGACGAGGTTACTCCTGAGGAAGTAGCAGCTGAGGAGTCTCGCGAAGAGAAGAAGAACGAGGAAGCGTAAGAGAATTTGTAAATACTGAGAAGGCCCGCTATAGTAAGCGGGCTTTCCTGTTAGGCGAGCGACATCTGCCCGGGTGTTGAAATTGGTAGACAAGCATCCTTGAGGTGGATGTGCCGCAAGGCGTGGAGGTTCAAGTCCTCTATCGGGCACCAAAATAAAAGCGTCTTCGGACGCCTTTTGTTTTGTGGGTGGGGGAGACACGAGGTTTGGTATATCCACAGACCCATAGTTAACCGTCATTGGGTTGTGTCGCATACTAGTTATATGCCCCAGGTACAGTGCAAAAATTGTTCTGCGGAATTCTATGCGAAACCCTCGTGGCTGAAAGAGGGTAATGGAAAGTACTGCGCTCTTGCCTGCTACAAGGAGGGAAGGCGCGCAGGGAGGGAGGTGTCGTGCGATATGTGCGGCACGCTCTCGTACAAACAACAGAGAGACTTGGAACGTTCGAAAAGTGGTAAGTTCTTCTGCAGCAAAAGCTGCCAGACAAGATGGCGAAACGAGCTCTATATCGGCGAGAAGCATAAGAACTTCACGACAGGAGAAAGTTCCTACCGATCGGTTATGGAACGTTCACGAGTTCCCAAGGCTTGTCGTTTGTGTAAAACAGCAGATTCACGAACTCTGGCAGTCCATCACATAGACAAGAATCGTAAGAACAATACCCTCAACAATCTTGCCTGGCTTTGTCATAACTGCCATTTCCTGGTACACCATTATGAGGGGGAACGTGCGAAATTCATGGCGGCTATGGTGTAACGGTTAACACTACAGATTGTGGTTCTGTCAATTCGGGTTCGATTCCCGGTAGCCGCCCCAGTAAAATCATTCATATGAAATCATTCCTCTCAGAGTTCAAGAAGTTTGCTCTCCGCGGAAACGCGATTGACCTTGCGATCGGTGTTGTGATCGGTGCGGCGTTCACTGCGATCACGAACTCGCTCGTGACGAACATAATCACACCACCGCTCTCACTCCTTACACGCGGTATCAACTTTGCTGACCTCGAGTTTGCGATTCCAACAACCGATGCTGCGATTCAGTACGGTCTTTTCATTCAGGCGGTTATCGCGTTCATTATCACCGCGTTCGCACTCTTCCTGCTCGTGAAGCTCATTAACCACCTCACCGCGCTGGCTCGCAAGGAGCAAGAGGCAGGGAACACCCCTCCGTCCGAAAAGAGTGCTGAGCTTATGGTGCTTGAGGAGATTCGCGACGCACTCAAGATGCCGTAACGCATGAAGCAGCTACTGGCCGGAGTCGTCATACTCTTCGTTGTTGGTTTTGGCTCATTCCTGTATCGGAACACTGTTGAGAGGCCTGGTATAACGGCAGCAATGCCTCAGTGCACTATGGAGGCGAAGATTTGCCCAGACGGCACGTCCGTAGGACGGACAGGACCAGCCTGCGAGTTCGCTCCATGCGTGCTTCCAAACGTGGAGATTCCAGATAGCGGGATTAGCTTTGCGATACCTACAGGGTACGTCGCGGATGAGAATGCGTATGGTGCAGATACTCGACTTCTTGCTGCGTTCATAAAGCCATCGTTGGCAGGCAATCCGCAGCACACGATTGCGCTATATCGATTCGAGACTGGAGAAGGGCAGACCGCAAACGATGTGATCCTTGAGAACTCCCGTTATCAGCCAGCAGATATGCAGGCAGAGGATTTCAGTCAGTTTCGAGACTTATCAGTTAACGGAAAGACATTCCGCGAGACCACCATCGAACGCTTTGAGGCAATGGTGCACAGTAGCTACTATTTGGTGCGTGACAACGACATCCTCAGATTTGATATTACGGAGCACGATGTAACGGACTGGATGGAGCCAGGACTTTCTATTCGTGACCTCCCAGAGCACACAGGACTCTTAGGGATTCTTCGAACACTCCAGATAACCCTGTAAGTAAAGGCTCATTCAGACGTCGTGCTACCATAGTGCCAAGAGCCTAATAGAATCATCATGAACCAGCTTGTGAACGAACTTACCAGCAACCGCGCAGCACGTATCGCTGTTATCGCAGTACTTTCCATACTCGCGCTCTTCCTCCTTGTGAAGACATGGGACGCGGCGTTTGGACGCGACATGAATGACCCGTACAACACCATCACGG
>JALHML010000053.1 GCA_022844065.1 Minisyncoccota bacterium
GGGTATCTAAGGATTCCCGCCCTTTCCTATTCCTGGTAGGATAGGGGGGACGCTGGAGTGGTGAAATGGTAGACACGCCTGCCTTAGGAGCAGGTCCCTTCGGGGGTGGAGGTTCGAGTCCTCTCTCCAGCACAATAACCAAGCCATCTATTGACTTTATGTCAACTTTAGTGGTATACTGTCACTAGAAAACCAGCTCCTTGAGAGCAAGGTGCTGAACACACATTTATTGAAGGGACTGCCCGATGCCGATGCTACCTGCACTGGATCCTTCGGATCCACACGTAAAGTCTGTAAGGCTTTACCCGAAGACCTACTGGTTCCTCTGCGGCGCCACAATCGCCGTCTACGTATTCCTGATTCTTGCTGCCTGGGCGCTCTGGAGTGTCCAGCCAGTAGCAGGATTAGGGATCGGGTTCCCAATCCTCGTGTTCGTTGGAATCCACATCTTCAAGTCGTGGGGATCAGTGGACACTGACGAATGGGCCGCGTTCTACTTCTACGGACGAGCCCTTCGAACTCTCGAGCCTGGGCCGTATTTCAAGCCATGGCTCGTGATGCAGATAAAGAGGGCACCTGCCAGCCTGGATCAATTCCAGGCACCCGGCGAGCCTGAGGAGGTCTTCCACGGTGACGACAAGCTTCCCTTGCCGGAAGGCAAGGTTCGCGCCATACGAATCACCACTCGTGAACCAACCGCAAGCGAAACGGGTCACCTGGACGTACAAATGACCGCCGAGTGGTCATTCTATGTTCAGTTTCAGATTCTTGACTTCTTTATGTTCATGGCCCGCGTTGGGTCTTTCGAGAACGCGAAGAAGCTGATCCGGGATACCGGTGAAGCCGTACTGAACGAGTTCGCCTCCAGGCGGACTATGAACGGCATGATCAAGGATCTTCCGAAGATAAATCGGAGGCTCGATAATCGCATCCGTGCCCTCGTTAACACCTGGGGTATGCAAGTGTTCGAAGCCAAGGCATTCGCGCCAAACGTTTCGCACAAACTTGCAACCGCCATGCGTGACGTTCCCATTGCCCGCTTAGAAGCTGAACAAGCTGAAACGCGCGGTAAAGGCGAACGTCGTCGACTGGAAGAGGTCGGAGAAGGCACTGCTGCTGCTCAGAAAGCCATGTTGCTTGCAACTGCGGCCGGACGCGAAGCATTGCTCGAGGCCGAAGCGAAGGGACTTGCGGCGAAGAAAAAAGCGCTCGATGTTGATGGCGAGGATATCCTCGCTGCTGATGTCGCAACAGAGATGGCAAAAAATGCCACCTGGGGCGTTGTGGGCGGCAGCGATGGCGCTCGCGACATGATGGGTGCTGTTCTGGCCGGTAAGGAGGCTCTGTCAAAAGCAGGGAGCAAGGCCACATGAGTGCAGTCCTTGAACCTGTCAGTCTATGGATCCCAGTTACTATTGTCGTTCTTGTTGTGTGGTGGGTTAACACCCATCGTCAACAAGTATCGGCGACCACCAAGAAAGTTGCGTCGCTTATCCCGAAGAAGTCGGATGAGCATCCAGCCCCAGTAGTTGTAACTCATACCCCAGGCCCTCATCCGTCACACGGCGGGGGTCACGGGCATCACCACGACCATCACAAAAAGTCGTGGCAAGAAAACCTGATCATGACGTGCGCGGCCCTTACGGTCGCAATCGTTTTTGGTCTAGGGGTCTGGTGGCTTATGGTTGGTGGCGGCTTCGGCCAAATACCTGGCCTTTCACCAACCGAGCGCTTCAACCGACACATCGAACAGACTACTGCTCGGGCCACGCCCGCTGCTGCTGTCTGCACGCCGGTGCCGGTTGAATGGCGGGACGTTACAGCCCCGCCACGCACGGACGCAAAGTCGGCGATGATTCCCATCCCCGACTGCCACTACATCAGGTTCTGCGATAAAAAGCAGGATCCTGAATGTACGGCGGCAACCTTCGATGGTGCACGGTTCAATGTCTGGTGCACTACGCGCACCCGTAACACTGAACTTCCTCTCGAGACCAGTGGCGATCAGGCTGTGAATGCCTGCCGCCCCCAGTCAAAAGGGAGCGAGCCTATCAAGCTCGAGTATGCCTTCATATTTTCGCCACCTGTGTAAAGCGTCTTGCGTCTCTGACGCACCTAAAAGTCGGTCCTCCGGGACCGGCTTTTTCTATACATATACTTCCCTATGGTGCACCAACCGTTGCTTTAATGAGAGAGACAATAGCGTTTGCGCCGAAGATAATAACCAGACCAATGATTCCCCAGATCATGTGTTGCTGTCCACTCTTACGCTTTTCTTCGTCTTCAGCGCCAGCGATAAACTCCACAATACCCCAGAGGAACAAAAGGAACGCAGCGAGCGAAAGGAGCGTGATGATCGGTGTGAGAATATTCTCCTGTACTTTCCCGACGAATGTTTGGAAGGGGCTCATACGCTCATCATAGCAAAAGACCGCGCATGTTCGCGGGCTTTTGTGTGGAGAGAGCGTTTAGCGGCTCGGTGGGAGCGGCTGTCCGTAATCGATGCGGTTGTCGAAGTTGAATGTTCCGCGAAGGATGTTCACGAGACCCCATACCGAGACCATGATGAAGAATCCGATGATTCCCCAGAGCATGAGACTCTTTCCAGTCTCACGCTTCTCCTCGTCATGACCGCCTGATATGAAGTACGTGAAGATACCCCAGATGAAGACGATGAATGCGACCGCGAAAAGAAGCGGCACTGCAACGTTGTTAATAAGACCAATGATGCCCTGGCCGAGGTTCTGTACGTTCGTTGCGTTCACCTGCGCAAAGGCGAAGAGCGGGAACGAAAGAGCGAATGCTGCACTGAGATAACCTAGTTTCTTCATAATGTTTGATTACGGGTAACGCGATGGCGTATACCTATAGGATAGTCGGTAATGGGGGTAGGTCAATAGAGCTAGGAATTCCGTGTGGAAAACGCTAAATAGCTATGGAGTTAGGAACCTGACCTAGGAGGATCGAATTCTGGTAGCTTTGGAGCATTTCCGCTTTCCCCAAAATTAAGGGTGTTGGTAATTAGGTTCACAAGACCCCAGAGAGAGACCATAACCACGAATCCGATAATCCCCCACATAACGAGCTGTTTCCCTTTGTCTCGCTGCTCTTCGTTAGCTCCTCCAGCAATGAAATAGTTGAAAATACCCCAGATGAAGACGAAGAAGGCTATTGCGAAAAGGAAGGGTACAAGATAGACATTGATGAAATCAACGATACTAGCGAGATATGCTCCCAATGTATTGCCACCGATATTGCCTCGTGCTGAGGCGGTAGGCACAACCTGAGCGGATACAGTAGTAGCAACTGAAAAGAGACCTATGAGGAGTGCTGTGACAAATGTTTTCATATTATGAAGCGTAACAGGATACCAGGGCAGAACAAGGGTTTATACACTAACCAGGAAGCGCGGTCATAAGGAGCCTGACAATGCCCCAGACTGAAAACATAACCACGAATCCAATGATTCCCCAGAGCATGAATGTTTTGCCCTTCGCACGATTCTCTTCTCCCCCAAAGAAAAAGAATCGGACCATGCCGTATATGAATAAGAGAAATGCGAGCGCATAGAAGAGGGGCACTACTGAAGTGTTTACCAATTCAACGATATCCTGCGTTAACTCCTTAAGGCTCGCTGCATGTGCAGAGACTGGCACAAGGGCAAACGCAGCAATTGCAAGTAGAATCTTTTTCATACTAACGGAGTGAGTTAACCGTTCCCTCGATCACAAGCTGTATAGAAGTAGCACCAAGAAGGATAAGTCCACCAATAACGGTCCATACAAGGGCGCTCTTAGCGCTCTGAAGCTTCTCTGCGTTCCCTCGAGCGGCAACGAACAGGAAGCCGACATACACGAGCATCATAATGAGAATAATCGTACCAATCTGGACGACACCGGCAAGAATCGCTTTTAGGAAGTCAGAGAGTGAACAGACCCCATTCAACGGATTGGTAAGCCCTACACTACTACCACATGATCCAGTAGTTGGAGGCGGTGTGTTGGGAGGTGTTGGCTGGGCAGCAACCGATAGCGGCTGAACAAGTGCTAGTAAGGCACCGATACCAATCCAGAGACTTTTCTTCATAGAGGTCATGGTTACTTGAATGCTGCGTTGAGGGACTGGTTGGCAGTTGTTATGGCACTACTGATGCCTTCCCTTCCAGAGAGCACGTTATTAATCATGGTAGCAAAGATGCGGTCAGTCTCGCGTGGTGCTGGGGAGAGCCAGGCGCGTGCAACAAGCGCCTCTGGGTAATAGACCGGCTCGAAGAGATCGCCTGCTAAAGGAGCAAGTGCACCGCGATGCGCAGGCGCCATACCCAATGCTCTCGCGAATATCGGTACTGAATCACGTTCAGAAAGCGTAAGTGCTACCCTCAGCGCTCCTTCACCATTCTGAGTTGCTCTGGGTATCGCGAACCCATACGCACGGCCATACGTGGTGCGTGTCGTATTCGTACCGGGCATTGGCGCGGCACTCATATCAAAGTCTAGGTTTGGATTTGCCGCTGCAAGCTGTGCCCGTTCGGACGCAAAGCCCAGATACAGAGCGAGGTCCCCCGCGATAAATGCCTGACGGCTGTTAGGCAGAGAACGATTCCATGAGTACACCGTCTTCCCTGGATTTGAGAACTCCGTGTAAAAGTTAAGAGCGCTTTCAGCCGGTGCCATACCAAAGACGTCATTGAGCGCGTCTGACAGGTCTGAGCGTGCTCCCGTTGCAGTACGTTCGCTTATATCGTATCCCGCTTGAAGGAACAGGAGCGATAGAATCGCACGGGCATTCTCAATGTTCTCATACGTACCAAGTGCAATGAGGCTTCTCGTTACGGTTTGTGCATCTGTCTGACGATTCACGGTTGCGGCAAGTCCGGAGACCGCTTCCCAGGTTGAAGGCGGTTGGGCAGCACCTGAGGAAGCAAGAATTGGCCGGTTGTAATAGAGGACAA
>JALHML010000054.1 GCA_022844065.1 Minisyncoccota bacterium
CGTGGCGTACGTAATATCAGCGGCATACGCCTCTTGCTTGGTTGCCGGGCGCAGGAAGTCATAGAAGACCCGGAACGATCCTTCCTCATCACGAGCCTTGTCTTCTTCAGACTCAACATGGGATGCGTCATAAACATATGCACCTGCGCTGGTGACCACACCAACCGAAAGCCCGAGTACTGCGTACACCTGACCCATCCACGCCGCATCGCGACGCGCGAGATAATCGTTCACGGTCACGACATGCACTCCCTTCCCTGCGAGAGCAAACAGCGTAACGGGAAGCGTCGCCACGAGCGTCTTTCCCTCTCCGGTACGCATCTCGGCAATCTTTCCTTTTCCAAGAGCCAGGCCTCCGACAAGCTGCACATCATAATGGCGTTCGTTAAGAGTACGGCGCGCCGCCTCTCGCACGAGTGCAAATACTTCGCCTATGTCTGCGACCTCACTCGGTACCCCCTTTGTGCGGTTCCGTACATCCGCAAGACGGGATCTAAGCTCTTCCTCTGAAAGACCTTCAAAGGTCTCTGAAAGGCTATTTGCATGAGTAACGACAGGCTGTGCCTGCTTTACGAAGCCTTGTGACTGGTTTTTGGAGAAAATCTTGCTGAGGATATTAGCCATACGTACTCTATATAGGTATCGGCACTATACCGCATTCGGCCTCTCTGTGACAGTCGCGTGCTTAAACGTAAAAGTCTCCCGTACGGGAGACTTTTACTACAAGAGGTCCTAAGGACTACTTGCGCTTTGCAGCCTTGCGCTTCTTTGCAGGAGCCTTCTTAGCTGCTTTCTTTACGGACTTCTTCGCAGCCTTCTTAGCTGGCTTCCTCTTTGGAGCTGCCTTCTTAGCTGCCTTCCTCTTTGGAGCTGCCTTCTTTGCTGGCTTGCGAACTGCCTTCTTTGCAGACTTCTTCTTTGCGGCCATAGGTCAATGAAAATTTTCTATGACTAGTATTGTCGACCCGCATAGAAGAAGTTTTTCTTGCGAAAAATTTCTGTCGTATGCGCGCTACAAAATATTATGCGCGCATAAAAAATATTTTGTTACAAAAAAACTTTTATGTGTGGATAAGTTTTTAAAAACTTTCCAAGAAAATATTTTCTCTACGACGGAAAATTTCTCACCTCGCGTTCAATCTTGATTCCGGTTGCGCGCATCACGCGTTCCGCAACACTATGTGCAAACGCATCAACCTCATCTGCGGTTGCACCATCTTGCGTAACGAGGACGAGTGGCTGGCGTTCAAACAACGATACGTTCCCTTCTGTATACCCTCGAAGATTAAGAACGTGATCGAGTATGAACGCGAGCGGTACTTTCACGCCATGCTCGTTCGGAAATCCTGGAAGGTCTGGGTAGCGTTTTTTTAATGATGTGTACGCCTCCTCGGAAATTGTCGGGTTCTTGAAGAACGAACCGGCAGTACCAACCTGTGTAAGATCTGGGAACTTGCGGGTGCGTATGGCACGGACCGCGTCACCAATAGATTCCGGCGAAGATAGGTCCACTCCCTCAGCCAGGGCGTTCGCAAGATCTTTATACCCAACCTGGGGTGTTCCATCCTTGGAAAGCAAAAACGACACCGACGTAATAATGAGATTTGGTTCCTTCTTGAACCGGCTCTCACGATACCCAAATGCGCACTCAGTATTTGTAAAGATACGTTCCTTTCCAGTACTCGCATCTATGGCGTGTACTTCGTGCAATGTGTCCTTCACCTCCGCCCCATACGCCCCTATGTTCTGGACAGGTGCCGCACCCACTGTCCCTGGAATCCCTGCGAGGTTCTCAAGCCCCCACAAGGTACGTGCTGCAGCGTCTCGAACGAGCGTGTCCCAGTTCACACCCGCACCAACTGAAAGCAATACCGCACCATTATGTGCGGTTTCAGTTATGCCTGGAATTCTTACAAGGAGAATGATGCCTTGGTATCCGTTGTCGCCGGCAAGTACGTTACTCCCTTCTCCAAGGACACTCCAGGGAAGACTATGTTCCCGCGCATAGAGGAGTGCTTCCTGTACGTCCTCTTTGGTCCTGCATTCTGCAACAAAGCGCGCGCGTCCTCCAACGCGCAACGTTGTTAAGGATGAGAGTGGAACGTTCTCTTGAATACTCATTGGGTCGCGAACATCCGGGCGAGGAGTTCTTCCGCGCTAGCGCGCACCTCCGGATGTGCCTTGATGGTTGCGAGTATCTCTGCCCGTGCTTCATTGAAGCGTCCCGCTGCAGCGTACGCTTGAGCAAGCTGGAGCCGTGGTGCTGGTTCTTCGGGTAGAGCAAGGACTGCTGCTTGCGCAACTGCAATAAGGTCATTCCATTGCTTGGTCATATAGTACGCGTAGAAGAGAGACTCGCTGTGTGGCGTTGTGGTGCCGAGTGCCTCCATGAGGATAGCCTTCCCTGCAGCAAGGTCGCCAGAAAGGATGATCCCAGCTGCCGTGGCTATCGCTACCCTCTGAAACGACGGGTCGAGCTCATACGCGTACTGGTATGCTGCTACCGCATCTTCACGTCTGCCAAGGTCGTAGAGACGGTATGCCCGGTTCAGGTGGAGAACCTGCTTCTGGGGAGACAATGTAATCCCGCGCTCTATCTGTGCAAGACTCTCCTCAGTGAATCCTGCAGTATCAAACGCAGCAGCGTACTGTATACGTAAGCGTGCATCGTTTGGCGAGGCAGCTACCTCTTTCTCCATTTCTTCAAGCGCGAACATGGCAATCTCTTTTCGAAGAGGCGCGGGAATCTCTTCCTCTGCCGCTATCTTTGCGGCAAACATAACAAGCTGTTCGCGTATTTCTTGAGTTGCGAATGATCCGTCCGCAACCGCCTTCTTAAAGAAACCGAGATTCTGCTCAACGCCTTCCTGGTTCGGGGATATCGCGTAAATGAGATGATGTGCGGCACGCATACTCGGCACGTTCACGGTCCAGATAATGACAATGGTGCAAACAATGAGTGCCAGTCCCGCAACAGCGACTCCTGTCTGGGACCGAACCTCCGGGAGGTTTTCGAGACGCGTAATCTGCTTTCCTGACGCTGCGTGAGCCATGGCGATGAGCATCACGAGTGGCACGTAGCTAAAGAGATTATCAAACACCACGAGCGCCTGGACCGCATACGCAACGAGCGCACTAATAAGCAGCACGCGCTCTGCCCGTGTCATGTCCGACGCGCGCAGGATTGAGAACATTGCAAGAAGCAACAGTGCTACAAAGAGTACGAATGCAGGAATGCCCCCGGCAACGAGCCAGTCTATGTACATATTGTGGGCCCGATCAAACCATGTCTCCTGCTCGTACAAGGATGGCTTGTAGTACTTGTTGAAGACTTGATTGAAACCTTCTTGACCCCATCCAGTCAATGGGTCTTCTTTCACACCCTCAAGGGCCATGCCCCAAATGGTTGAGCGCACGCGCAGCTCCTGGTTTAATGAAAAGACCGAAGCGGCACGCGAGAGGAATGGATTGTTCTGAACAACAGCACTCCCGCGCACCAGGAATAGTGTGCCGGTGAGCACCATAATTGCTACGAGAGCCCCGGCAGCAAGTTTCAAACCAAGCGCAGTGTTCCCTCCCTTCCACTCCTTACGTGAGAGAAAGAGCCAGAGTACTGCCGCGAACATCACTCCCGCAACGAGTCCTAGGAGTGGTCCGCGAGATCCTGTATAGAAGAGGACCAATCCCGCGAGCGGAATGAATGCAAGAAGGGCGTGTCGTGCCCATCCCTTGCTACGGATAGCCAGCCAGCCAGCGGCAAAAATCGCGAACATAAGATACACCGCAAGGTATATGGCGTTTCCCAAGGAAGCGGTGAGGCGTAGGCTACCCTGGTGAATTTCGGCACCCCCGCCCAGCTGGACGAGTCCGTACGCACATACCGCTGTTGCAACCGACACGAAGAACAACCACCATCGTCGCCAGAGCTTTTCAACGGTAAGCAGGGTTCCAGCAACGATAAAGAGTGCGAAAATGTGAACGAGCGTTACCCACCCATCCATACGTTCGAAGTTGCTCCAGAACGCTTTATGCGGGTTCACACCAAACAGATTCGCAACAACCATCCATGCCACAAGTCCTCCGAACGCGACGAGTATCCATGAGAATCGCGGGCGGTACCGCTTATCCAGGAGCGCGAGCAGCACGTAACTGGCAAGTGCGATCTCTACCAGAATACGGAATGCGAAGTTCTTGCCAGTTATGAATGGGAAAAATAGCTCGCTCGGTACATATAAAGGAAGGAACGGAATAATGAAGAGCGCAATAATGGCGATCCAGCGGGCAGCTTGTTTCATATGCGAAAGTATAACGTGTTCTCCGCTCTCCTTACAAAAGACCAGCTGGCATTGAAACCAAACCCTATGGGGCCGGTGTTATAGTGGTGGAAATGTATCGAGCACTCCCTTTGTTCCGGCGTGCCTGGGCGCATGTCGGATTCAGGAAATACCTGGGTAACGCAGGGTGGCTTCTCGGTGCCCGCATACTCACGCTTGGTGTCTCTTTCCTTGCAACACTCTATATCGCTCGGAATCTCGGTCCAGAGAGCTTTGGCCAGTTGAGTTATGCCCTTAGTTTTATCGGACTTTTTGGATTCATCGCATCGCTCGGTATCGATGGGATTCTCTACCGCGATCTCATCCGGTACCCAGAGCGGAAGGAGGCCCTCCTTGGGACCGCACTTTTTATCAAGCTCGTGGCTGGAACCTTCGCTGCCGGTATGGCGATTATGCTCTCGTTCTTTTTGTCGACTGATGATGTCTCTTCCATTCTTATTCTCATCCTTGCGGCAACATTCATACTTAATGCCTTTCAGATAATTCAGTTTGAGTTCCAAGCACGCGCTGATTCTAAGTACCCTTCTTTGGTGGCGGTTGCTATAGCAATCGTCCTGAACGTTCTCAAAGTTATTGTTATAGCCGTT
>JALHML010000055.1 GCA_022844065.1 Minisyncoccota bacterium
AAAGCGCTGCGAATTCTTTGCTGAATGCCCAATCGTTGTTGCTCGACTTCGGCCAATCGGGTGAGCGTAACGTCCAGGTGGCCATTTTTCTCGCCTAACATTACGCTGGCCAGTTGAAATGGGCTAAAGACTCCCTCGCATCGCTGCATGGCGTCGCTCAAAGCCCGACCTTCCTGCAATTGGTTTCCTAGCGAGTGGCACAAAGTGGCCAGAGCGGGTTCTGAATCCTGCTCGAGCAAATGGAGGGCCCGGACCAGGCCAATTCCACTGGAGTGCATAACGGCCAGCGTCCGAAAATAGCGAAGCAATCCTTCACCGGAAGGGAGACGCCTGACCCGAGATGCAACTCTCGTCCCCATGATCGACGATTTCTGCTTGAATCGACACCTGCCCCCCGATGGCTGGAAAATCTATTCTCGAGGGGGAGCTTCAAACCGGGCCGAAAATACCGAGGAATGAAAAAGGCCTGGTGGCATGGACTGCTCGTATTGCTCCTGATCAGGGTGCTAGCGGCTGAAGAACCGACGACGGTAAAATTCCTGGTCGACCCACCCGATTTCAAGGTTTATCGAAAAGCTACCGTTACCGGAGGCCTGAAGCCGGGTCAATTGAGTGCTCAGCCCCAAGAATCGGAGTTAGCCCAATCCCAAGGCGGCTACTGGGTTTTGCCCCCTGAGTGTTTCAAAACGGATAGTTTTGATCTGGTTTTTCGAGCACCTGGCTACCAAGACGAAACCAAAAACTTCAAAAAATTTGATTTCCGACCGGGCGCCAATAGCTGGCCCAAGGATGGCCAGGTCCTGGTCTTACAGGCTCGAGGATTGGCCGCAATCAGCCAGATCTTGCGATTGCATCCGGTTTTGTCAGGAATCGTGATCTTGGGTTTGAGTGGACTGGGAATCTTTTTTTTATCGCATCAGTGGTTGAGCCACCGGCAGCGGCAATGGCATGCTCGCATTCAAGCGCTGGGGGGTGACCCATCGGACAAACCCATTGGCCCCTTTGTGCCGGTGGGCTTGCTGGGACAGGGAGGGTTTGGAGTTGTGGTCAAGGGGGTTCGTCGCGAAGAACTATTTCGACCTCAACCCGAAGTCATAGCCGTAAAAACCTTGTTGCATGTCAACCTCGACGAACAACTCCAGGATAGTGACGGCGAAAGCCGGCGCCAGCGGTTTCGCCGCGAGGCCCAAGTTCTGGAAAGGCTCGAGCACCCGCACATCGTTCGCCTCGTTCACTACGCTCTCGATGGTGCCACCCCTTATCTGGCCATGGAGTATGTCGACGGGGAGAGTTTCAGCGACATTATCCGGCGGCACCCCACAGGAATGCCGCCTGCGGAGGCGCTGCGCCTGATACTGCCTGTTTGTGAAGCGATGCTTTACGCACATACTCGAAACCCTCAGGTGATCCATCGGGATATCAAACCCGAAAACCTGATGCTGGCGCGCAATGGAGAGGTCAAGGTCATGGATCTGGGCCTGGCTCATAGTCTGGGGGAAAGGCGCATCACGAAAACACACGAGTGGACCGGCACGCCACAGTATGCCTCAGCTGAATACTTAAGCGGTGTGGTAACGCCGGCTCTGGACCAATACGCCATCGGCCTGGTGCTGTTTGAGTTGCTAGTGGGCCAGGCGGCGAACCCGCACGCGGCGGCCGAGCGCGCCGTGCACGCTGTGCTTTTGGGTGAACTGCCAAGGCTGGCGAAGTTGCGGCCCGAATGGGGAGATTTCTCTCAAGCCGTCGATAGAATGAGTGACGGGGATTACACGAAGCGTTTCCCTTCTTTAGCCGAAGCTATGGAGGCTCTCAAAAAGTATTGTCCGGCCTAAAGTAGGCCGAAAATGCGGTCCCACAGGGCGCCCATTTCACCGTCAGGACGGCGCTGCTTGGCCCTCATCCAAAGGGCTGGAGCCGCCATCAAAACGGGCGTTCCCATGGCGCCCTCGATCACGCGCTGGTAGATTTTGCTGAAATTGGCCATGACCATCTGACCGGGTTGTCTCGGTTTAGGACTGGTGCTGGCTCGGTTTTGAGCTAACTGCTCCGCCTTGGCCTGGAGCGCTTCATACCTTGCGGCCAACTTTTCAGCTTCGGCACCGGCGATTTGTTGTAGCGCTTCGTACTCCGCCTCTAACTCTTGAAGCTCGTCCCACAAGGTCAGGCTGCTGTTCACGGAGAGGTTCTTTGATTGCATACCCGCGTAATAGGCTTTAAAAAAACGAATACGGGTGGGGTCCAGATCCAGTTTGGGCTGTTCCTGACGGCCCACCAGACCCGCCAAGAAGCGCCGTGGCCCCTGAAAAAACTGAGCCAGTTGATGCTGGTAGGTGCTGTGATCTCGCTGGGTGGCCATGACCATCTCTACCACGTTCAGCAGTTTGACAGAACCGAATGGCTTGTACAGGTAAAAATCCACGCCCTGACGCATGGCTCGAGCGGGCGCCTTATCGTCGGCGTAACCGGTGATCACGATGCTGTAGATATTGGGAAGCAGTTGCTTGATTTGCTCTAAGGCGTCGATGCCGTCAGCGCCACCGGGCATCCGCACATCGGTGATCAACAGATCAAATTGGGACCACCGGGCTGCCTCGACACCGTCGGCCGCATTGGCTTTCGAGCTTACGTCGTAGTCTGCGTCGGCAAGAGTTTCCGCGATTTCTTCGCGCATTTCCTGGTGGTCTTCGACCACCAACACCTTCCATCTCACAGGTTCTCTTGCCGCACTCTTACGTCATGAGTCGATAGTCGCCGTTTGCTTTCCGTCTTGGCGGTGATGGAAAAGACTCCCAACTACTTGGCTCCAAACAGTCCACGAACCCAGCGCGGTACGCGCTTCTCGAGCCAATTGACACGATCTTGCCGCATACGCAGCTCACTCAACAGCTGCTCTTTCTCGGCTTGCCATAGCTCCTGGTTGCGCCGGTTCTGCTCAGCAAGGTCAGCAACCTCAGCAAGTTGCTTGCGCAGCTTGCTTACCTTTGCTTTGCTTGAGCTCGCGCGCTCTTTCCACTTTTGAACCGACTGAAAGAAATCTTGCTGAACAGCCAGACGAACAAGGGCCATAGACTGATCGCGATGGCTTTCCTCGAGAGTCGCCAGGCGCATACCCAGTTCACGGCTTGGAGCTTCGCCTTCATCGCTCTGCACGCTGTGCTGAGCTTGCGTAGCTTGCTCATCTTCCCACTGGGGGAAAGCGGTTAGCCGCTTTTGAGCCCAAGTCTCAACTTCGCCCTGTTCGACCTCAAATTGCGGCCCTGTTTTTCCAGTCACCAGCAAGGCTGGCAACTCACCCCTCTGAATCGCTCGCCTTAAGGTATCTCTGCTAACGCCAGCAACTCTGGCAGCTTCTTTCAAGCTCAACGTGCTCATAGAGTTTTTTTCAACTTCAAAGAACAACTCCCTTGCAAGCTAAGCAAAAAGATAAGCAAGCTCAGCAGTCATGGTGCTGAGCTTGCTTACCAAGTCGTTTGAAGTATTTTAAGCAAACACAGAGTATGTTATAGTATTATTTTCAAGCTAAGCAAGCTACGCAGACAGAAAGGAAGACCATGGAATCCGATATCATGACCCCCGAAGAAGTCGCCGACTACCTTCGCCTCAATCGAGAAACGGTTTACCGCAACTTGCGCCGAGGACGACTGCCAGGCATCAAGGTTGGAGGTCAGTGGATTGTCTCTAGAGCGCTTTTACAAAAGGCTTTGACGCCACCTCACTTACTTAAAGAGTCACTACCGACAAACTCAGATCTGGCCCCAACCGGCACTAGTGACCCTTTGTGTAAAAGTAGTGACCGTTTAAGTAAGAAGTAGTGACCCTTTGCGTAACAAAGTAGTGACCTTTTGAGTAAGGAATAGTGACCCTTCAAGTAAGCACTAGTGACCGTTTGAGTAAGGAATAGTGACCCTTTGTGTAAATGGCCCTCTCACGATCCCTTTCTCATAAGGCTCAAGTAGGCCACTGCAAACATGCAAACATGAGCAAACATGCAAATAGATAGCAACAACATGAGAGTTGCTGTTGGACCTTTTTGGATTTGAGGAAGATATGGACGAAATCACAACCGTCCCGGGTCGACTAACCGGCAAGGACGAGATGAACTTGGCTGACTTCGCTATCGGTGTGATTCGCTTGTCGGGCGACAAGGAGGATCACAAGACGTCACTGACGCGTTCGCAAACAATCAAAACCAAGCAAGGTTTGCTCAAGCAGGAATGGATAGTAACGGCTTCTGGGCAGTATGGGTTTCCGCAGCCGGCGGACGATGATATTTTGCTGGGGCTGATCCATCTCGCCTCTGAAGAAAATTTTAGCCACCAGACCGTGTCATTTAGCCGGTACGCCCTTTGCAAGCTCATGGGGTGGGTTAATAAGGGGAAAAATTATGAGCGCATCGAGGCGGCCTTACATCGCCTTACAGGGATACGCATCAATGCCAAACAAAGTTTCTATGATAGCGGACGTAAGGAGTACGTATCGAAGGTTTTTGGCGTTATCGACAGCTTTCAGATTTCCAGCCAACGCGGTCGGCTTAGTTTTGCGCGACTGAGTGACGATCTTTGGGCTAGCATTCAGTGCAACAACATCAAGCCGATTGACCTGGCCACGTACTATGGACTGCGAAGCCCTATTGCCCGGCGTCTTTATCGCTTTTTGGACAAGCGGCGGCTCAATAGAAGCAGCTTTGAACTGGAGCTGGAATCGCTCGCGCAAGTGAATATCGGGTTGAGCAGTTCGACCCGG
>JALHML010000056.1 GCA_022844065.1 Minisyncoccota bacterium
TAACGCGTAGCTTCGTCTGGCGAGCCTTATCGAGCTTCGGCAGGATGAGGGAGAGGAGGCCATCCTTTGCTCCTGCAGAGGAGTTGTCGACGTCTACTTCCTGTGGAAGAAGAATGGTGCGAGAGAACGAGCCCCAGAAGAGTTCGCGGGTGAAGTAGTCTGAGTCGGTAACGGAATCTCGCTCGTCACGCGATCCTTCGATAACCACCATATCGCGGCTTATGGAAACATTGAGCTCGTCAGGACGCACGCCTGCAACGAATGCGCGAATAACAATCTCGTTCGGTGTCTGGTACACGTCTACCGGAAGCTGGCCCTCGCTCTGGTCTTCGTCGATAACACTGGCATACGTGCGAGTCTGAGGAGTGCTCGACATAGGCACGGGGGTCTGCATGCCGCCCTGCATTGGAGGGAGGTCATCGTCGAACGCGTCATAGTGATCGTCCATCGGGGCAGAGCCGGAGAGGCGATCGAAGAAGGATCGTTTTTTCATACGCGTTTAGGTTTCGCAGGTGTTGGTGGGTAATTTCCGGTAACGGAGATATTTAAGTACTTCAAAGAGTGCGAACAGGACGACGGCGCCGCTCCATACCATGAAGAAGGCCAGGAGCGTAAATGAACCGCTTCCATCAATTATAAGGAAGTTGAAAAGAGCATGCAATGCTATCGCAAGGATAAGTCCAAGGGTTGCACAGACGGTTCGCACGAAACGACTCTTCCTAAACGAGAAGGCAAGCGAGAATCCGATCACCGCAGAGGCAACAACATGAAGAAGTGTTGAGCCAATAAAGCGAAGGTTTCCGGTAAGAAGCGCTTCGATCGCATTTCCGCTTGCTAACGGTGCAATAAGGAAAAGCGTGTTCTCAAGCGCGGCGAATCCGAGCGCGACAGTGATCATGTAGATCACGAGGTCTATAGATTCGTTCACTGCGCGGCGCCAAAGCACGATAATAGCCGCGAGCAGGTACTTCACCGTCTCTTCAATTGCTGCCCAGCCAATGATAACGGGAATACCGGCCGGGAGGGTGAGGACTGCGAAGCGTTCGAGTGGAAGTACGAGTACGACGGAGAGCATGCCCGCGACTACCGCAAGTGCAATCATGTGACGCGGCTCTGGACAGCGTCTATCTTCCTTCAGAAGGAAGTACAACCAAACCATGGCAGGGAGAATCCCGCCTAGAAACGCAAAGAAGAGAGTCTCGAAGGACAGCATCCTCTGTATTCTACACTGCTGAGGAAGGCCACTTCTCCACCATAAGCAGGGTATTGCCTGTGCGGACACTCTTCCAGATCTCCTCTGTTACAAATGGCATAAACGGGTGCAAGACCTTGAGGAGATCGCTCAATAGAGAATGAAGCAGGGCTTTACGTGATGCTTTCGCTGCTTCGTCATTGCCGGTAAATATTCCTTTCGATTCCTCAATGAGTTCGTCTGCAAGACGGTGCCAGGCGAAGTGATAGATCTTCTCTGCAGCGAGATAGATTCTGTGTTCGTCGATATCAGTCGTTATGTCTTTGATAAGTGCATCGAGTTCTGCACGAATAGTCTGGTCGCTGTCTGTGAGTACATTCTGTAGATCTGCACCTTCTGTTTCGGTGAGTACATAGCGGGTGATATTCCAGAGTTTGTTTGCAAAGTTTTTGTAGCCCTTGATCTTGTCCTCGCTAATTCTCGTATCAGTTCCTGGAGTGTTTCCAACGATAAGTGCCATGCGTGCCGCGTCGGCGCCAAACCTGTCAGCAATTTCAAGCGGATCAAGATTGTTGCCGAGAGACTTCGACATCTTGCGTCCCTGTGCATCGCGAACCAGTCCATGTAAGTACACGGTCTTGAAGGGGATGTCGTTAAGCGCAAAGCCGGTCATAAGAATCATGCGCGCTACCCAGAAGAAGAGAATGTCGTACCCGGTCTCTAGGAGTGCGGTTGGGTGGTATGTCTTGAGGTCTTTGGTCTGTTCAGGCCAGCCGAGTGTTGAGAAGGTCCAGAGACCCGACGAGAACCAAGTGTCGAGCGTGTCCTCGTCTTGGCTCCAGCCATCGCCCTCAGGGGCTTGGCCAACCACAATCTCGTCTCCTCGGTACCACACAGGGACTCGGTGTCCGTACCAAATCTGACGGCTTATGCACCAATCCCTAAGATTCTCGATCCAGTGGAAATACGTCTTATCGAAATGCTCAGGAAGAATCTCAATGCGTCCGTCTCGGACCGGATCGAGCATGAGCTCCTTAAGTGACTTTCCGCGTCCTGGAATTTCCTTGTTTACGTCGATGAACCACTGAAGCTTTGGTAGTGGCTCTATGATCCCGCTCGTGCGCTCGGCAAGAGAGATGTTCTGAGAAATATCCTCCTCTTTCTCAAGGAGCCCCTCTTCGCGTAGCCATTCAACAACCATATCGCGCGCTTCCGAGGTCTTCTTTCCATTAAGCCTGCCGTCGACCATCATTTTTGCGTACTCGTTGATGACCTGCGTGCGCGGCAGATCATGCCTGTCTGCAATATCCCAATCGATTTGGCTATGGGCTGGCGTAACACCAAGTGCGCCGGTTCCGAAGGCCGGATCAACTTCTTTGTCCGCAACAACACGTATAGATATAGGAACATCACAGAAGACCGCCTCAAAAGTCTTTCCAACGAATTCCTTGTAACGGGTGTCGTCCGGGTGTACCGCTACGGCCACGTCGCCTACCTTTGTCTCGGGCCTCGTCGTTGAGATGCTAATAGGGAAGTCCTTGGAGTACTTAAAGGTAAAGAGTTTTGCTTTGCGTTCCTCGTGCACAATCTCATCATCTGAGATTGTTGTCTGACCCTTAGGGTCCCAGTTCACGATGCGATTCCCGCGGTATATGAGTCCGGCATCATACATTTGTTTGAAAACAGTATGGACTGCGTGCGTACGAGTCTCGTCGAGCGTGAACGCTTCACGAGACCAGTCGAGGGATGCGCCCATAACCTTGAGCTGGCTCACGATTGTGTCATGGCTTTCGTCTGCGAACGCACCAATGCGCGCAAGTAATTCTTCGCGTCCGAGATCATGCCTACTCTTACCCTCCTTCTTACTGATTTCCTTTTCAACAACAGACTGCGTTGCGATAGCGGCATGATCAGTGCCGGGAATCCAAAGGGTGCGGTATCCCTGCATGCGCTTGGCCCGCACGAACACGTCCTCAACTGCAAGCATGAGTGCGTGGCCCATATGTAGGCGTCCCGTGACGTTTGGGGGCGGAAGCACGATGGAATAGGCTTTCGCGTCAGGCTTGGTTAACCCGTCTTCAAGCATACGGTCTGGGTTGAAATACCCGCTCTCCTCCCATTCCTGGTAGATACGGGGCTCGGTTGCTTGGGGGTCGTAGGGCTTCAGGAATTTGTCGTCCATTTACTTCGAATATAGCAAATAACGCCCCTATCCGCCCGTCTAGGTAAGGGAAAGGTTCCCGTTGGCCTTCATCTCGCTGGGCTCAATGAATTCGTTTTTGAGCGTCCGGTAAAAGCCTGCGATAGCGATCATAATCGCGTTGTCGGTGGTGAAGCGTGCTTCAGGGATACGGAGCGCGACGTTTGGGTGATCGAGTGCAATTCTTTCTGTAAAGACACGACGGATATGGGTGTTTGCAGAGACACCGCCGCCGAGTACTAACGTCTGCGCATCGGTTTGTTCAATCGCTCTTGAAGCTTTCGCGAACAAAACGTCGCCCACGGCGTCCTCGAATGCATGAGCAAGTTCTTCTTTCTCTGTATCGGTTAGTGCACGATCTTTAACCATATAAAGGACAGCAGTCTTAAGTCCGGAGAAAGAGAAGTCACAGGTGTCGTCGCGCATCATAGGACGCGGCAGATTTGGTTTAGTTCCGTTTCCGCGCTCGCGTGCTGCTTCCGCAAGCTTTGAAATTTCCGGGCCTCCCGGATACGGGAGAGAAAGCATGCGCGCTACTTTGTCGAATGCTTCGCCAACCGCGTCGTCCTTGGTTTGGCCAATAAGACGATACGAGAGCCACTCGTCCATAGAGGCGAGTTCTGTGTGTCCTCCTGAAATAAGAAGACCGAGTACAGGAAGCGATACATCTTTGATTTCAAACGTACCGTCCTCATTTGTTGTGGTGAGAGCAGAGAGCAAATGACCCTCCATATGGTTTACGCCAACAAGTGGCTTTTCCCATACCATTGCCAATGCACGCGCGAGATTAACCCCAACCCAAAGCGCTGGCTCAAGTCCAGGTCCGTGCGTTACGGCAATCGCATCGATGTCGGGAGTCTCTGCGACGTCAAGAAACGCAAAGAGTGCTTCCGCGAGCTCAGGCTCGCGAGCAAGAAGTGTCCCAATTTCTGTCCTCGTATTATCGGGAAGTATCTGTCGATCCTCATGCAGCAGCTCAGCTTCCTCAAGGGATGCTGCGAGTACTGGCACAAGATTTTTTGCGTGCTCGCGCTTTGCAACGGCAGGGAACACGCCTCCGAACTCCCGGTGTATATCAATCTGAGAGAGGAGCGCGTTGCCAAGAATCTTGAACGAAGCGTTCTGTTCGTCGCCCTCGCATTCAAGAATCGAGATTGCGGTCTCGTCGCACGAGGTCTCAATTGCTAGTATCTTCATCTTTTTCTACGAGCGTCCAGGGCATAGGACCTCCTGCAGGT
>JALHML010000057.1:0-2317 GCA_022844065.1 Minisyncoccota bacterium
GACCAAGTGTTCGGGCGATTTTTATGTGTGCCGGGGGAGGGACTCGAACCCTCGACCTTTGCAGGAGCGGGTTTTGAATCCGCCGCGTATACCAACTCCGCCACCCCGGCATGCCGGAGCATCTAGGGGCGTACCCATCCAGATGCCCGAACGAAAGCTCCGTAGAGCAGGGTGTACCAACGTATCGGTACGAAGAGTATCGTACTTCACAGCTTGCGGTCCTGCAAAGTGAATGGGCGATGATACAATGCACTTATGTTTGGGAATAAGACACCAGAAGCGGAATCATTCGCGCAGCCTACGAAGTACGACTCGGTGTATTGGGTGGAGGTGAGTCGTATCGAGCCGAACCCATACCAGCCTCGTATCGAGTTTGATGAGGAGCGCTTGAAGGCACTTGCTGAATCAATTCGGCAGTACGGCGTGCTCCAACCGCTTGTGGTGACGCGTAACGAGGTTGAGAAGGCTAGTGGCGGCCTCCAGGCTTCCTACCAGCTTATTGCAGGAGAACGACGCCTCCGTGCTTCAAAGCTTATTGGGCTTCGTGAGGTGCCAGTTGTTATTCGTGCGGGCGAGCAGTCCGACAAGATGAAGCTCGAGCTCGCTATCATTGAGAACCTTCAGCGTGAAGATTTGAATGCCATAGATCGAGCAAAGGCACTTGCGCAACTCGCCGAAACATTCGCAATCTCGCACTCAGAGATCGGTGCCAAGATCGGACGCTCCCGCGAGTATGTTTCAAACTCCATTCGCCTCCTTATGCTTCCTGAAGCGATTCAGATGGCCGTTGTGGGAAAGGAACTGTCCGAGGGACACGCGCGCGCACTCTTGATGCTTAACGACAAGCCAGAAGAGCGAGACACTCTCTTCAAGGAGATCGTTCTTAAAAAGACGTCAGTGCGTATGGTGGAACAGATGGCACGACGTCTTGCACAGGATAAGATCCGTAAGCACGATAAGACGCCAGAAATGATGGCACTCGAAAAGTCGTTGACCGAGACGCTTGGCACACGCGTGCTTATCGAGAGTCGTCCGCAAGGAGGACGTCTTCTTATTGAGTTCTTTTCGCCAGAGGACCTCTCGCATATCGCCGCAATCCTTGCGACACAGGAAGAGGTCGTTATGCAGGAAGCAGATCAACCAGCAGCGGATGCTGAAGAGCCAGACGCAGTTGTGAACACCACGCAACTTCCACCGCTCGAAACTCCTAAAGCGCCCGTGGTAGAAGAGGACCTCTACTCAGTCCGCAACTTTACAGTCTAGCTACTTAGATTTCTTTCCGCGCTTTTCCTTCTTTGGTTTCGCGCTCTCTGCGTGAGGACGCCCACGGTCACTAGCGTCGAGCGTTGCGCGAATATGACGCCGTGCCATGCTGGTGCGTGCGTAATCCATCCATTTCGCTGTTGGATGCGAAGATTTTGATTTGAGTATTTCAATGATGTCTCCGTTCCTGAGCTTCGTATCAAAAGAAACGAGCTTTCCGTTTACCTTTGCTCCCTGCATGTGGTCTCCGAGATCGCTGTGTATAGCATACGCAAAATCAATCGGTGTTGATTCGGTTGGAAGATCGATAACGTCTCCTACAGGAGTGAAGACAAAGATGCGGTGCGAGAAGAAATCGCTCTTAAGTCCCTCGACAAATTCATCCGACTCGACTTCCGCATGCGCTTCCTTTAGGTCCGTAAGCCAACGCGGAATGTCCCCTGCCGCTAGTGCGGCCTTTTGATTTGCGGCAACAGGACGCTTCAGGTTAAGAAGTGCAGGAACAAGGTCTTTGATCCAAGGGAAGGAAAGTCGCTGGAATGCATTTTTGTTTGCTCCCTTCGCAAGCGACTTGTATGACATGTGCGAGGCGATTCCAAATTGTGCTCGTTGATGCATGTCCTTGGTGCGTACCTGCATCTCAACGATGCCCGCGTCACCCGTTACAACGGTGGTATGGAGAGATTGGTAGCCGTTTGGCTTCGGAAAGGATATGTAATCCTTGAACTCGCCTGGAAGCGGCTTCCAGAGGGCGTGTATAACCCCGAGCACGGCATAACAGTCGTCAACGGTAGGGACGAGTACACGAAGCGCTGCTATGTCGTGGATACGGGTGATGTCGTCACCCTTACGTTTCAGCTTCTGGTGTAAGCTCCATAGTCCCTTTGTGCGGATAGACGTTGAGAAATCCTTTACCTCCTTTCGCGCAAGCGCGTGACGAAGGTCCTTTTGTACGCGTGCAAGTCCCACCTCCGTTTCTTTGCTTTTCAGCTTGCGCACCTCAATGGCATGTTGATAGGCATCAGGATCAATAGCGGGGAACGCCAGATCTTCA
>JALHML010000057.1:2327-4630 GCA_022844065.1 Minisyncoccota bacterium
ATATTTCAAGCGTCTCAAGCGCGATACGCTTCCTTTTCTCCTCTGGCACATGCTCAAGCGTTGTCATGTTGTGGTAGCGGTCTGCGAGCTTGATGATGAGCACGCGTACGTCAGCAGACGTCGCAACAAGGAGTCGTCTCAACGATTCTGCATGGCGCTCGCCGCCTTGATACTTGTGTTGGCCAAGTTTCGTTACGCCTTCCACCAGAAAAAGAACCTCAGCACCGAGTTCTTTTTCAACCTCTTCAGGAGTTATACCGACGTCCTCAATTGCGTCATGAAGAAGAGCTGCCGCAACGGTTGGGGCGTCCATACCGAGTTCTGCAAGGTGCTTCGCAACCGCGGCGGGATGTATGAAAAAGGGTTCGCCTGAATAGCGGGTATGGTCTTTGTGAGCGTTCTGACCAAATGCATACGCCTTCTCGATAAGTGTCTCATCCTCGGGGGTGAGGACACTCATCTGGGCAAGTATTTCCTTAACGGTAGTCACCGCATAAGGATACTGCCGTAACGAGGATGCAGCAAACTATTTCAAATACTCAGCTGCTTCAAGCGGCGTAAGGGCATCGGCGTCCTGACTCTCCGGCAAGTAGATTCTTCGGAGCCCTTTCTTCAAGAAGAGACCAGCTTTTGATTTGTAGAGCACGAGTGCCTTACCGGTTTTCGGATGTTTCCCGATCTCGCGTACGATCTCGACGCCTTTGGGTGGGCGTTTTGGTTCAGCAAGAACCTCTACGGCACGATCGAGCGTAACCGTATACGGATCGTCCGCACCTTTGAGCGAACGGAACTCACCATCATGGCCGACGTACGGACCAAACCTACCAACGTTCGCAATAATAGGCTTTCCAGTTCCTGGATGATTGCCAAGCTCACGTGGAAGGGAAAGAAAATGAAGTGCATCTGCGAGTGTAACGGATGCGAGGTCTGTTCCTGGCGGGATACTTGCACGTTTCAATGCTTTCTTTGGTCGTCCGCGCACTTTCTTGGGCTTGCCGGCCTTCGTAAGCTCAACAGGTGCCTCAACCTCAGGGAGCTCCATCTCAACGTACGGCCCGTAGCGTCCAGTCTTCACAAATATAGGAGCGCCGGTAACGGGATCTGTTCCAATCGGCTCGTCACCCTTGAGCTCCAATCCATCTTCCTGTCGTGCGCCTTCGCACTCAGGGTAGCGCGTACAGCTCATAAACACGCCTCCACGGCCGAGTTTGAACTCCATTGAGGCGCCGCACGTAGGACACGGGAACTCCTCAGATACAGGACCAAGCGAAGTTGCTTTCGGAAGTTTGTCTTTTGATGCAACCGCTTTTGAGAACGGTCCGTAGAACTCAGTGAGTGTTGCCTCATACCCACGTTCTCCTCGTGCGATCTCGTCGAGCTCATCCTCCATTTCGGCAGTGAAGGAGTCCGAGATGTATTCTGCGAAATGCTCTTCGAGCCATCCTGACACCACCATACCGGTTGCGGTTGGGGTGAGGGTGCGTCCGGTCTTCTCGACGTAGCCACGATCTTGAATCGTTTTCATGATGCTCGCGTATGTAGACGGCCTGCCGATACCACGCTTCTCAAGCTCCTTAACGAGCCCCGCTTCGGTGTAGCGGTTTGGTGGTTCAGTTTGCTTTTCAAGTGAGCCGAGAGAGATAAGGGTGAGCGGTTCTCCCTCACTTAGTTTTGGCAGCTCAACATCCTCACCCCGTGCGCGTGTGTCGCAGGCAAGCCATCCAGGGAACACCACACGTGACCCGTTTGCAGAGAAGAGCGGTATATCTACGTCTGCTTTCGCCTTCACACTGGTGCGAAGCATCTGTGCAGGCTTCATCTGGCTTGCGAGTGCGCGGGTACGGATGAGTGCGTAGAGATTCTGTTCGTCAGCAGTGGCACCTGCGGTTGCACGAGTCGGATCGGTTGGGCGCACCGCTTCGTGTGCCTCCTGCGCATTCTTGCTCTTGGTCTTATACTCATGCCTCTCGGCATAGTCCTTGCCGAATTCTTTCTCAACGGTCTCCAGAAGAACCGTCATTGCATCCTTTGATAGATTCACCGAGTCCGTACGCATGTACGTGATGTGTCCGGCTTCGTAGAGCTTCTGTGCGGCACGCATGGTTCGGCTTGGCGAGAGACCAAGGCGCGTTGAACCTGCCTGCTGCAGTGTTGAGGTGGTGAACGGAGGGCGTGGCTGGCGTTCTTCAGCACGTTCCTTCACTTCCGCAACAGTCCACGATGCAGTACGGCCGAGCGTCACAATACGCTCTGCTTCTTCTGCAGTCTTCGGTTCCTCTACACAACTAGCGGGGAACTCGGCC
>JALHML010000058.1 GCA_022844065.1 Minisyncoccota bacterium
ACATTGATGCTCTATCCGGCTCTGATCTTGAGCAGGAAGCGCTTCCTGGAGTCCTGTCAGCCGTGCGCGAACAGATTGCGGCGGCCACGAGCATCAGGGAGTGCGAGCTTGCAATCGCCGAACTTGAAGGCCTTGCGGTCATCGGTGGCGACGCAGTACTGCGTGAGGCGCACGAAAAAATTCTGTCGCTCACCTCGACCGCAGAGTCTGCTCGTGAGTTCTACGAGTCCTACACGCCCGGAAAACACGATCCGCACTTCGCCAAACGTATTGCGGATCGGTTCGTCGAACATGCGAGAGCTGAACTGGCCAGCGCAAGTACAATCTCCGCATGCTGGGAACTCCGAGACAACGTTCTTCCGGAGCCAGCAATCGGCTCGAGCGATGACGTGCTCGTCGAGACGTACGAGAAGATTCTGTCGCTCGTCTCGACGACCGAAGAAGCGCTTGAGTTCTATGACGATAACTCGGTCGAGGACGACATGCGTCCTCGAATTCTCGTCCGCGCACTCGAACTCGCCAAGACCGCTGAAGACGCTGACAATGTCTTCCAGCAGGCGGACCGGGACACGCCACTCGAGCGTCAGGCTATCCTAAAAGTTATCGAACTCACCGAGACTGTCGAAGACTGCGAGGCGCTCTGGCAGGAACACGGACTCGATCATCAGTACGGCCACATGGCAGTACTGCGAGCCGCGACAATCATCAGGGAGTCTGGCTCACAAACTATCGCTATCGAGCCTACCTAGAGATATCTCTGTACTTCAACTTTGCACCCGCTCACGCGGGTGCGTTTTTTATATAAAAATGCCCGCCGTAGTTTCCCACGGCGGGCAAGAAGGTTCAGTCACATTGTAGAAGGAATCGTCCTAGGTCGTCTTCTTGACCTCGGGTGCCGGAGCCGAAGCTGCCGATTCCGCAGGCGCCATCTCGGCGGCTACGTCAGGCGACGTCGGTGCAGGAGCCGCTGAAGTCGTGGATTCCTCAGAACCCTTGTCTCCACCAGGAAGGCGCTGAACTCCGGCGAAGGAATTCACATCGACGCCCGCCTTTTCGGCAATCGACATAAGCAGAGGACCGAAGCCCATCGCCTTTGCCTTTTCCCACAGACCGAACATGGTCTCGGTCGGCTGGTTGGCGAAGTTGTTGAGAACGGATTTACCGTCCCTGGAACCGCCGCCCAGATCGACGATACGAACCTCGTCGATATTGCCCAGACCTTCGCCGATGGCCTTGGCCATCGGGCTCGAAGCACGCTCGAGTGCGTAGCCAGCGGCTTCGATGACCGGAGGCAGAGCCTCGAGGATCATCAGGAACCGGCCGGCTTCGTCCAGCTGCTTGAAGGCGTCTGCCTTGGCCGCGAGGCCTTCGGCTTCTGCCAGCAGCTTGGCCCGGATGGCGTCAGCCATCGCGAACTCACCCTTGGCTTCAGCCTCGAGGTCGGCTTGACGGCCCGCCGCAGTGGCGAGCAGTTGAGCCTTCGAGCCTTCAGCCTTGGCAACCAGTTCCGCCTGATCCGCTTCCGCCGCGGCCTTACGGCCTTGGGCTTCTGCGGTCATCTTGGCCTGGGTGCCCTCACCTTCCTTCTGGGCCCTGAGCCGGGCCGCTTCGCCTTCGAGTTCGGCTGCCTGACGCTGAGCGTCAGCGCCGATCACGGTGGCTTCGCGTTCCTTCTCAGCCTTGACGACGACAGTCGCCTGCATCTCAGCTGCGTTCCGTTGGGCGCGCACGCCTTCCAGTTCGATCTGAGCTTCGACCTGAGCACGCTCGGCGCCGACCTGGGCGACGTTCAGCTCCTTCGTCCGTTCGGCCTGCGCGATCTCTGCCGCGATTGGAATCATGGCCTGACGAGCTTGGACCTCGGCCGCGTTGTCGGCGATGGCGATGTCACGGTCGCGTTGAGCGTCCGAGACAGCTTTTTCGGATTCCGCCTTCGCGGTTTCACCTGCCTGCCGCGCTTCGGCCGACTTGATGTCGGTCTCGCGCGTCGCTTCGGCTTCACCGATGGCCGCGTCACGGACGACTTCAGCCGTCCGCTTCTTGCCCAGCGATTCGATGTAGCCGCGGGCGTCGTTGATGTTCTGAATCTTTAGAACGTCGACACCCAAGCCCATCTTGGCGAGATCTGCACCGGCCTCTTCGAGGACCTTGGACATGAATGCCTGTCGGTCGCTCAGCAGCTCTTCGACCTGCATCGTACCGACGATCGCCCGGAGGTTGCCCTCCAGAGTCTGCTTGGCGACCTCGATGATCTGCTTGTCGTCCTTGCCGAGGAAGCGCTCGATCGCGAGAGGGAGAACATCCTTCTCGGACCGGATCTTCACGTTGGCGATGGCGTCGACCGTGACCAGGGCCCCGTTCTTGTCGGGGACGTTGGTGACGGTAACGTTCACCGGGATGACGTTGAGGAGCATGACCTCCATCTTCTCCAGGATAGGAACCAGGAGAAGACCGCCACCCACGACCGATCGGAAGCCGCGTTGCTCGTCTCCCTTGCCGTATTTGCGGCCAGTGATGACCGCAACTTGGTTCGGGCTCACCTTCTTGTAGTATTTCGCCACGGTCGCAAGGACCGCGGCCAATACCACGATGATGATGAACACCGTTCCACCGACGGCTGCGAAGCCGCTCAGATTTTCGAATTTTTCCAAAGCTTTTTTCCTTTGCTACTTTGGGTTGATGATTACTGGGTCGATTCGGTCAGCTTTACGATTGCTCGATCGCCGACGATTTCGACGACTTCGACCTGCGTTCCAGAGAGGATTTCTCCACCCTGGGATTGCGCGCACAGATGCACTTGCGTGCCCTGTACGTTGCGGATCGAAATCTCGCCGAGCCCCCCTTCCGGGATGCGTGACGTGACGAAACCCACCTTGCCGGCGAGATCCTTCAAGCTGGTAACCGAATTGGACTGCTGGCTACGCACCGACCTGAAGAACAGGACGGTGAGGATGACCATGACCACGCCGACCAGAAGGCCGGCAGCGGTAGCCCAAATCGGACCAAAGCCCAGATGCGTGACGAGCGAACCTGCGGCGCCGAAACCAGTCCCGAACAGGAGTAGGTTCCGAAGCGACAAGATGTCGGAAGTGAGGCCGTCGCCACCATCGGTGCCGTGATCGTCGTGCCCGAAGGCACTCAGGATCACGAAACCGATGACACAAACGATGCCGATGATCAGGAAGGTTCCCAATCCCATATAACTAATTCCTTCTATCAAGGTGCCCGCAATGAACCCTGCGGTAAGGCGCTACGCTAGTAGACACTGTGTATTATAATAACAGACTAAATGAGCACTTGTCAATATAGACTTATGTCTATTTTTTGTTGCAATTTCTGTCTCTGCTACTGTTACATGCCTGCGACAATACGGAACAACCAGTGCACATTTTATAACTAACAGGCAAATGCTGATCCGGTAATCTTCCTAATTCTTCAACCCCGATCCCCTATGAAAGAGCCACAACACGGTCCCAAGCAGAACAACAATAAAGCCGCCCATAACGGCAAACGAGAGTCCAACCGGAACATCTGAGATACCAAGGAATCCGTATCGGAAGGCATTAACCATGTAGAGGATAGGGTTCGCAAGCGAGATGATACGGAAGAATTCCGGAAGCTGGTCTATGGAGTAGAAGACACCGCCAAGGTATGTAAGAGGCGTAAGAACGAACGTTGGGATGATTGAGATCGCATCGAAGGATTTTGCGAACATGCCGTTAAGAAGCCCGGCAAGCGCAAAGAGAATTGCCGTAAGGAACGCGGCAGCGAATACGATGCCGAGCGAGACAATCGTAAGCTTTGTGAAGAACAAAGATACGATAAGAACAAGAATCGCAACCATCATGGCGCGCGCAACGCCTCCTGAAATAAATCCTGCGATAACAACCCAGGATGGCATCGGCGAGACAAGGATCTCGTCGAGCGTATGCACCCATTTCGCGAAGTAGAAGGTGGAGACGGTATTCATGTAGGAACTCGTTATAACCGTCATCATCACCAGACCCGGCACAATGAACTGCATGTACGAAAAGCCATTAATCGGCTGTACCTGACTACCAATGAACGCGCCAAAGATGAGGTAGTACAGAGTTGTTGTTACAACTGGCGGGAGTAGGGTCTGAGACCAAATGCGCAGAATACGCACAATGTCCTTGCGGAGCATGGTGTAATAGCCGACGAAGATAGGTGACGTAGTCATAGGATTAGGCATTTTTCTCAATCAAATTCACAAACACTTCCTCGAGTCTGCTTCCTGAGTTCCGGATATTTGAGATCTGTATCCCGATCTTGGTCATAAGACGGACAGCATCATTCACAACGTCGCCAGGCTTAAGCGACAACTCAAGCGTGGTCTCGTCGATACTCTTTATTGAAAGGTCCCGCATAAGCGCAATTTGCGCGGCGGTAATTGGTTCAACGGTATCAAGGACGAGCGTTACGTAACTCAGTTTCGAGACCAGCTCCTTTACACTTCCCTGTTCGATAATCTGGCCCTTATTCACAATTGCGATGCGGCTACAGAGCTGCTCGGCTTCCTCAAGGTAGTGGGTAGTAAGAACGATGGTCGTGCCCGCTTCGTTCAGCTTCCGCAGATATTCCC
>JALHML010000059.1 GCA_022844065.1 Minisyncoccota bacterium
ACCTGTATGGAGGGAGCTTAGTCGAACAGATCCGCAGACGCAAGGAATTAACTGCTCTTCCCGTCGTACGGCATCCGCGTAAGCGATCCAATATCAAGGCCATCAATCGTGCGCACGTTTATCGCAATTGCGGGAGTTCCGTCCGGATTGGCTCCCCTCCCAAACGGCTCCACGCCACAATCTGAACAAAACATATGCTCGATAACATGCGTGTTAAAACGATACGTCTTCAACTCCTCTTCTCCCTGAAGGATCGTAAACTTCTCGGGTGTTGTGAACTGTAGAAGAAAACCCTTCATCTGACAGTGCGAGCAGTTGCACTCGATAACTGGTTGCGTGAGGTCTAGTTCAACCTGATACCTAATATTCCTGCAGTGGCAGGCACCTTCGTATGTTTCCATGCGTCTACGATACCACTTCCTTCGAGGCCGTAAGAATGCGCGTGAGGGCGAGCGCATAGGCTGCTTCGCGAAGTGTGATACCGCGCTCATGCGCGAAGTCTGCAACGTCTCGGTACGCGTCACGCATCGTCTGCTTCAAGCGCTCTGTTACGCGCTCATGCGTCCAGACCTCGTCAGAACGATTCTGGAGCCATTCAAAATAAGAAACGGTTACGCCGCCCGCGTTTGCAAGCACGTCAGGTACGACACCAATGGCACGTGCCGTAAGAAGTGCGTCCGCTTCTGGTGTCACCGGTCCGTTCGCTACCTCAAGCACTACGGTTGCCATAAGTGAGCCAGCGTTCTTTGCGGTTATAACTTCTTCGAGTGCTGCCGGGATAAGCACGTCGCATGCGCTTTCAATTACAGCATCGGCATTCGCTGGTGTTCCGTGTGCCACTGCGTCATGTACCGACTTCCCGCTCGCCTTCTCCTTCAATACCGCATCAATGTCTATTCCAGCTTCGTTTAGAAGCGTGCCATGACTATCCGCAAGCGCCACCACCTTCCCTCCATGACTCTGTACGAGGCGTGCCGCCTGCGCACCAGCATTCCCTGCACCCTGTACCGCTACTTCAATACCCTCCATACTCCGGTGCTGGTCTTCGAGAAGTGCTTCAAGCACATAGATAGCCCCATCAGCGGTTGCGGTGTCCCGTCCGAGGATACCGCCATGCTCAAGTGGCTTTCCGGTTATCATCGCTGGCGCTTTCGCGCCCATGATGGTCTCGTACTCGTCGAGCATTACCGCCATGATAGCGGGGTTCGTGTACACGTCAGGAGCGGGCACGTCAGTGTCAGGCCCAAGATTATCCGCAAACGCACGAACATACGCTCGACCAAGACGATCGAGTTCTCCCTTAGAAAGTTCCTTCGGGTCTACTGTTACGCCACCCTTAGCTCCACCGAACGGGATATCAACAACCGCGCACTTGATAGCCATCATGGCAGCCAACGCGGAGACCTCGTCCTGGTCCGCATCCGGATGGAAACGGATACCGCCCTTGTAGGGGCCACGAGCATTATTGAACTGCACGCGGTACGCCGGATAGCTCGAGGTACTTCCGTCGTCCCGCGTAATCTCAAGCGTAGCCGAGAGCACGCGATCAGGAGTCATGAATGTACTGCGCTCTTCCTCGGAAAGCTTCAAGAGGTCTGCTGCCTTTTGTACGTTCTGCTTAAAATAGTCGAATGCGGCCATGAAGTTAGGGTTAGTGTAGAGAAAGCATACGCCTCTCCTCGGAGGCGTCTATGGGGACAAAAGATTACTTCGCGACCGCTACCGCCTCGTCAAACTTCACCGACAATAGCTTGGAGATACCATCACCACCCATCGTGACACCATAGAGGATACTCGCACGCGACATGGTCTCACGATTGTGTGTAATAACGATGAGCTGCGACTTAGAGGAGAGACTATGGATCATATCGCCATACCGGCGGCTGTTCGCTTCGTCGAGGGCGGCGTCAGTCTCGTCAAGAATAAGGAATGGCGGCGGGTTCACCTGACTCATCGCAAAGATAAGCGCGATACTGGTCAGCGCTCGCTCGCCGCCTGAAAGCTGCATGAGAGCCTGCACGCGCTTCTTCGGCAGGTTCACCGCTATCTCGATGCCTGGCTTCTGATTCGCCTTCCTCTTCGGAAGCTCCTCTTCGTATTCTTCGTCCTCGTCATCAGCGCCTGGTGCCTGAATCTCCTCAAGCACAAGACGTGCGCCACCTCCTCCGAACATAAGTCCAAAGAATTCTCCGAAAGAACTGTTCACTTTCTGTAAGCCTTCTGCAAAACTCTTCTGCAATTCTTGATCAAGATCCGCAATGAGCTCCTTCAAACTCGCTGCAGACCTTGCGAGATCCTCGAGCTCGGACGCGAGGAATGCTTCGCGCTCTGTCGCTTCCTTAAATTCAGTCCGGACATCCTCACCTGATCCACCCGCTTCCTCAACACGGATTTTAAGCCGCTCCATGGAGCGCTTGCGGTCTTCTTGCACGCGCCGCTCTTCGTTCGGTAGAACGGAGACCGGCTCATATGAAAGGGCATTAACACCAACAAGCGCAATTGCCTCGCGCTTTCCTTGCTCCATATCCTCGGCGAGGTAATCAAGCTCACCCATCTTTGCGGACAAGCGTGAACGCTCGCTCTCGGTTGATGCTTTTTCTTCTGCGAGCTCAAGGAGTCTACGATTCTGCTCGCGTCCTGTTTCCTCATACGCCATGGTTGCTTCGCGCGCCTTTGAAAGCACAGTGCGCGCATCGTCTATAGATTCAGAAAGTACACGATCTCTCTCCATGAGGTCCGTGCGCTTCGCTTCGAGCGAATGGCTCGCCTGCTCTTCCTCAAGAAGAATGTCGTCGTTGCCGGTGCCATATCGCTCAAAAAATGCCTTGATGGTAGCGCGGAGCGTTTGGAGTGCTGCATGTATGGCACCTGGTTCCGCTCCCTCAACCTCAAGTACCTGCTTCTCCACCTCGTCTCGGAGCATCTTCATGTCTTCGCGCGGTACCTTTACATACGGATCACGCGCAACCGCGACACTGCGTCGCTTCGCTTCGTTTAGTGCTCCCTCGATGCGGCCGATCTCGCGCGCAAGCTCTGAGCGCTCCCCCGTTAACCGGTCGAGCTCACGCTCTGCTTTGCGCACTGCTTCCGAACGCTTCATGCCTTCGGTATCGGTTGTTACGCGCTCTTCGAACGCCGCAAGCTCAGTCTCAAGTACCGCGAGCTGTTCAGAGACCGTCTGAAGACGCGCTTCAGTTCTCTCGCGCTCGAAGCGTATATAGGCTTCCTCAATAGCGAAGTATGTCTGGCACGCAGCACGCAATTCCTTTGCGAGTTCTTCAGCTCGCTCAAGACGCTCTACCTGCTTTCCAAGAAACCTAATGTGCGGCGCAATCTCGCGGCGCAACGCTTCTACCTGGCCGACGTTCTCTTCAGTTCTCTCGAGCTTGCGCTCCGCCTCCTGTTTCTTAAATTCGAACACCTTAAGGCCAAGTGCATCTTCAAGCATGCTGCGACGTTCCCGGGGTGCTGCCGTTAGGATACGATCTGCCTCTCCCTGAGAAATGATGTGATGTCCGGTCTCGCCGATGTTTGCGGATGCGAGAAGTTCCTGCACATCACGAAGACGCACCTTCGAACCATTAATGGCGTACTCGCTCGCACCATCACGGAACACGGCACGCTCGATTGATACTTCGTCGAACTCAAGCTTCGGGAATATCTTCTTTGTATTATCAAAGACGATAGTTACGGCCGCACGATTCGCACGCGGCGCCATATTCGAACCAGACCATATGAGATCTTCGCTGCGCTTGCCGCGCATCGACTTCATCGACTGCTCGCCGAGTGCAAAACGAAAGGCCTCCGCAACGTTACTCTTTCCGGAACCGTTCGGTCCCACCACCGACGTAACTGACGACGAGAAATCAAGCACGGTTTTCCGCGCAAAGGACTTGAACCCAGCGATCTCGAGCCGCTTAAGCATTTAGAAATAGTATAGCGCACGACCGTGCGACTTAAACAATGATCGCCCCATCTTTTCAGATGGGGCGATTCGAACAAGCTGAGGATAATACGCGGTTTACTTGAATGTAACCGGCAATATGAAGAAGAGCGGGATGAGGACTGGCATGAGACTGCGCATATCAGGGAAGAAATGGGCCAACATAATTGTTGCCATAACGGCTACTATCGAGCCCGCCAGGGAGACCCCAATGCGCTTGAACGTAAAGTGATAGCCTTGCTCCTCATCAGTAGGAACGCTGATGCAGAGAAGCAGTGTAGCGACGAGCACTGCGCCGATACCAAGACCAAGAACGATTGTGTTGTCTTCGGTCTGTGCCGCAATACCCGTCAGCAGACTCCACAGCAGGAGTGCTCCAACCAGCAAAGAGACACCTTTCAACAAGCTCATGGTTTGCATGCGTGTATTCCTTAAAAAGCGGTCCTGCATACGCAGGTACCGCGGCCAATGTCTGCATATATTATACCGTATCTAATCGATTCGGTCTAGTGCTGCCTGTGCTGCGGCCTGTTCTGCCTCCTGCTTGCTCTTCCCGT
>JALHML010000060.1 GCA_022844065.1 Minisyncoccota bacterium
TAACGGGTGTACCAGCATGTAGTGCTTCTGGGTCAGCTAACCCGACCATAAGCACGCAGAGTACCTACACCCTTACGTGTGCAGGTGTCTCCAAGTCTGTGACGGTTAACGTGATTCCGAACTTCCAGGAGTTTTAGAAACCTGTTCGCCAGGAGTATTCATGAGGGGTGCACTATACTTCACGCATGAATGCGCTTCTTCTTGAGCTCGTTTGGTTCTTGCCATGGTGCTGGTTCGTGAACATGTCCTTCACGGTGCTTGGCTACGTGCTGCGACAGTATCCAACCATTGATAAGCCTTTGGATGCGAGACTATGTTTTTTTGACGGTCGCCGGCTCCTTGGAAACTCCACAACATGGGGAGGGCTTATCCTCGCTACAGCATTAGGTATTGTAGGGGAGCTCATAGTTCCTGGACAGTCGTTCTTAGTGCTCGCGATACTTGTTTTCGTCGGGCATGCATTTGGTAGCTTTATAAAGCGTAGGCTTGGGTATAGAAATGGAGAATTCCTACCACTCATTGATCACGGAGACTACCTACTTTTCATTGTTTTGGTATCAGGTGCAACAGGCTTAGTCTCACCCGTAGCTGCTCTTACTGCATATGTACTAACGGTTAGCGTTACGCCGCTAGTGACGAGGACTGCGCACAAAATAGGAATACGTACCGAACCATTATGAGCTGGTCTTTATTTTTTCTCGTTGCCACTGCACCGATACATGTGTTAACAGAAGGAACCCACCCGCTCCGCCTCCTCCTATTCTTGGGATTCCTTCTATTACTTTGCATAGCAGCGCGTATACATGTGCCCAAATCATATTCACGGTTCCTGGCCTTTGCTGCACTTTTCTCTGTAGGAGCAATATTCGCGTTGTCACTTTTCTTGCATGTGCAGCTGGTTACGTCGCACAGCATCCCGCTTCGCGCGAGTGCCGTGTTCTTCTCCGGAAGCGAGATGACGAATACGCGTATCGAGCATGTGCATACTGGGAAGGTTGCCATCGCAACGATACTGCCGCTCGCGTCGAGTTTTGAGGATGTCGCTGATACTGGGAGCGCGCTTCGGGACGAGTTACCGCCATGGGCAGGGCCTGTGTTGCTCGCGCTTCTCGCCGTGGCGATCCTTAGCGCACTTCTTTCGTACTCATATATAGCCCGAAGGAAGGATGGGTTATATCAAGGATTGATCTCCCTACTCCTGTACGGCACGTTTGCGTTCGTTACACTCGAGAAATCAATCGACGGAGGAATACTTAATGATGGTGCGATAGTTGCTGTCGCGGGATATGCGGCCCTCCTGTTTCTGCCGCGCCATTTGTTTGTGCGCGTACTTCTTCTAGGAGGAGTGGCGTGCCTCGTTACGATATTCGCTGCCGCCTATTATGGATACGTATTGGGACACAATGCACTCGTCTCAAGTATGGGGAATGCAGGCGTCCTTCTTTTACTTGGTCTCGCGCTCCATGCACTTCTTTTGAAAAGGTCTATACGCACCTACGCACTTCTTGCGCTCGCACTCCTCGCACTGTTCTTAAAAGCCGGATCAGACGTAGCCTTCCGTGCAGGATATCTTGCGTCATCTGTTCGCGAGGACGGGAGCTATTTGGCTACATATGCCCATGAGTCTGAACCGGATTTGCCACTCGTAACGCGAATCAACGACCTCGGGGTCTACAGGCTTAATGGGGAAGCAGGTCGTATAAGCATCGGACGAGCGATAGACACGTACCAGGTCCCGTATTGGTATCAACCTGTTTCGCGTCTTGTCGGAGGATCCTGTACCTATCCGTCACAGTATCGTGAGGCACAGTTTAGTCTTTTTACGCCAGCAGCGCTTACGCAGGAGGTGATTGAGGTACCCGTATATGCTCGTCTCGTACTCGAAAAGACGCACAAGAACCCACAAGGGTGGCAGGGATACAGCGCGCGCCTCACCTACCATCCGTGTGTACCTCGCCGGTATGACGTTATGAAGGAGATGATTGAGATGCTCGGTACCAAACGATTTCTTATTTATAATGTTCGTTTAGAGAACGTCCACGTTCCCCCTGAGTCTGTGGATAAGGCAGTGCTCTAGTTGTTGGATCAAGGGGCTAGAATAGGAATATGGAAACAACTATCCCCACAGAACCGCGACAGGGTACGAAACACCGACTTCTCCTTATTGGTAGCGTCCTCGCAGTCATTCTTGTTGTGGCAGCGGGTCTCCTGTACTTCCTGCTTGGAACAGGAAAAACATTTTCACTCCAGGGCGTCCGATATCTTGAAGGCACCTTCGACGCGCGCGTTCTCAAAGAACTCAGTCTTTCAGGGTCTCAGGAGGTGTTGCTTCCCGTGCCTGGACGCGTTATCGATTATGCGCGTGCAGGAGACAGCGAAGCAGCGATCGTTCTTCTGGATGATGCAGTACAGGCTGTGTATGTACAGACGAATGGGGAATGGCGTGCCGTTGTTGAGCGTCCAGGAATTCGCGGCGGCCTATCGCTTTCTCCGGACGGGAACACGCTCGCCT
Source organism: Minisyncoccota bacterium (assembly GCA_022844065.1). GTDB lineage: Bacteria > Patescibacteriota > Minisyncoccia > Phycocordibacterales > Phycocordibacteraceae > C7867-001. Next base: position 2,513 of record JALHML010000060.1, read on the forward strand.
ACGCTGAACGTAAGGCAGACATTCCGGTAGTTGAGACCCCGCTTGAGTTCTATGATCCAGCTTCGTGGGTCGTACGGGTGCTTACCCTCGATACCGGGAGTGAGGCCCAGATGGGAGATGGTTATGGGACGACGCTCTTTGTGCGCGAGGGTGCGCTGCATCTTGCGTACGGCGCTCCTTTAGGAATACATATTGCAAACCTTGTAACCGGTATGCAAGATACTGTTCCGCTTGAGCGGGGAGGGTTCTCTAAGGTGTCTACGATTCTCTCTTCAGAGGATGGCACACACATTTTGATACCTTCAGTTATGGGAGACTACGAACTCTATCTACTTAAGGAAATTGAGAATAACTACGTGCTTGAGCGACACGAGAGACAGCCAGTAGATGCACGCGCTGCAGCATTTAAGAATGGACAAATATTCGTTCTTACGACCACGGAAGGGAATTCCATGTTTGGTACCGCGGCTATCGAAAACTCTGTGGAGGTGTCCTTGGGGGAAAAGAAACCAAGTATGCTCGTTACTAAAATTATTCCCTAGCGCATGACTCTCAACGCACCTCGTTTCCTCCGTCTCGTTCTTCTTAGCTTACTCACGATACTTGTTGTCGCGAGCGGCATGCTTGTGCTGCAGAGCGTATCAAACGCCCAGTCATGTGGTTTTGAGGGCCAGTACGAATGGGATAATGGAAATTGCGGTGGCAGTACCTACTGGGCCTACTCAAGCATTAGTGCGAGCATAAGTCCGTCTACGATATCTGCCGGGAACTCTGCGACTCTATCCTGGATTTCCGAAGTGACCTTTGATAACGGAACGCCTAATAACGCAGCCTATACCTGCTACGTAACCTCTCGGCCAGGGGCCAATGCGGAGTCTCCGGGCAATCAAGGTAGCTGGCCAAGTTATCCGGGACGCTCTGGAAGCCTCTCCATAACACCTGCACAGACAAGTACGTACTTTGTAAGCTGCGTATACACGGGAGGAGCTCCCCCTAACCATGTGTGGGACACGAACGGGGGTAGCGGCCCATGGATGCATACGTCAAAGGTGATTACCGTCAATGCACCGCCACCGCCACCAGAGCCGCCAGTGCCGAGCACGACCTTGTCTGCAAATCCTACTTCAGTGGTATCAGGTAACAGTTCAACGCTCACCTGGGGCTCCCAGAACGCTACTAGCTGTAATGGCACAAACTTCACAACCGGTGGCGCGGCCTCGGGAAGCATTACCGTTACACCGAATGCGACCACTAACTACTCGGTAACCTGTACCAGTCCTGGTGTAACCACCTCTGGAAATTGGGTCTACAATCCTCAGTATGACGACTACACGGATCTCACCTGTCCGATTACTGCGCAAGCCCGTGATCGTATTTATGCAGGAATGCCCGATTGTCCAAGCAACGCAGCGTCAGGCGGTGCATGCTCTTCAAGCAGTTCTTGTAAAATTAATACAATAACAACACAAAATGGCAGTAGTGGCTGCTTTGTGTATACGAAGATTTACCACTGCTCTGGCGGGAGTACAAACCCACCGACATCTTCGCAGGCAAACGCAACCGTTACGGTTATCCCACGTCCAACCGCATCCCTCTCGGTGAACCCAGCGTCAGTGGTACAAGGTAGTAGCGCAACCCTTTCGTGGGGCTCAACCAATGCGAGTTCTTGTACCGGCACGAACTTCTCAACCGGCGGTGCGGCGTCAGGATCGATTACCGTTAATCAAAGCGCAACAACCAACTACACCGTTACATGTACCGGAGCAGGAGGAAGTGCGGATGCTGATGCAACGCTTACGGTAACTGCTGTTTCTGACCTTACAGCAGGCAGCGTCACCCCAACCTCTGCAACGGCAGGATCTCCAGCAACGCTCTCTGCAACCGCAAGCAATATCGGCAACGGCGCCTCAGGAAGCTTCCCAATGCTCTTCCAGGTGAGTGAGACTGGAGCGCTCTTCAACAG